>DMMN01000233.1 GCA_003453835.1 Bacteroidota bacterium
TGAGCGCACAACGGCCCGTTCTGGCCGCGCTGATGTCGGTGTTTATGTTCTCGCTCGCCGGCATCCCGCCCTTCGCGGGATTCTTCGGAAAATACTATGTGTTCCTTGCCGCGGTAAAGGCGGATATGACATGGCTCGCGATCATTGGCGTGCTGACAAGCGTTGTCTCCGTCTACTACTACCTGCGATTGGTGATGATGATGTACTTCAGGGAAGGGGAGGCGACAATCGAAGGCAGAATCCCCGCACTCGCGGTCGCGGTTGTTGGGCTGGCCGCCGTTCTTGTGATCGCGCTCGGTGTCTATCCTTCCCTTATTCTCGATCTGACAAAAGGCTTTTTCAAGATTTAGAGAACCGCGTATGCAGACAATTGTTTCCGCCGAAGAGATGCGGTGGTGCGATGAGTCGGCCATTCGTTCGTACGGCATCCNNCGGGAAGGGAAACAATGGCGGTGATGGATTTGTCGCCGCACGGCATCTTCATAACTCCGGGGCGAGGGTGACCGTTGTTCTTTTGGCCGATCCTCGAGAGATCAAAGGGGATGCGAAAACAAACTATCACATTCTCCGAAGGCTCCTGAAAAACGGCGCTGAGTCTCTCAGCATCGAGACGTACAACAAGCGAGTACTGAAGTCCTTTTCGAAGCCGACAGTCATCATCGATGCGCTCTTCGGCACCGGATTCACCGGATCAGTGCGCGAACCTTACGCCGAAGCCATCGATTGGATCAACAGACAGTCCGTCCCCGTTGTCGCAGTTGATGTTCCCTCTGGTGTCAATGGAACTACGGGGGTCGTTGAACATGCGGCTGTTCGGGCGACCGTCACCATAACGTTTGGTTTGATCAAGACCGGGTTGTTGTGCAATCAAGCTCGGGATCACGTCGGCGAGGTACGCGTCATCGATATCGGCATCCCTAATGTCGTGCGCCACTCGGCGAAACTCACTACGTATCTTGTCGGCGGGGAAGATGTCCGGTCTCGTCTTCCCCGGCGCAAATCGGCTGCGCACAAGTACAATGTGGGAAAGGTGTTCATCTTAGCAGGCTCGAAGGGATACACCGGTGCAGCGGCATTGTGTGTCTCGGCGGCACTCAGAGCCGGAGCGGGAGCGGTCGTGCTGGGAACTCCCGAAAGCGTCTATCCGATTCTTGCCCGGAAGTTGACCGAGGCGATTGTGCTTCCTCTTCCTGCAACGCCGGCAGGATCGCTTGCAAGTGATGGGATCGAAACAATACGAGAGCGGATGAGCTGGGCAGACGTCGTCGCCATCGGTCCGGGAATCTCCCTCAATTCGGAAACGCAAGCGCTGATCGCGAGATTACTGAAAGAGGAGTCCGGAAAGTACGTTCTCGATGCCGACGCCCTTCAGTTGGTTCGTGAGATCGGTCTGAAAAAGTTGAAAGTATTGAAGGGTGACTTTGTCCTAACGCCTCACTCCGGAGAGTTTGCGCGAATTGTGAACACTTCATCGAAACAGGTCGATGTTGAGCGTGTGCAGAGTGCCCGTCAGGGTGCGAGAGCGAGCGGTGCCACCATTGTTCTGAAAGGCGCACCTACCGTCACCGCCACAAGTGATGGCAGAGCATTTGTTAACCCGACGGGTAACCCAGGTATGGCGACTGTCGGCTCGGGGGATGTATTGACCGGCATCATCGCGTCGCTGTGGGCACAAGGAATGGAGAAAGCCGAAGCGGCTTACTCGGGCACGTTTCTCCATGGCCTCTCCGGTGATCTTGCAAAAGACCGGGTGGGAGAGCGAAGTCTCGTTGCCCACGATCTGATCGATTCTTTACCTCAGGCGTATCAGCGTCTTGGAATGGAGGGATCCTACTGAAGCACTTTCTCAAATACCAGTTTCCACCGATTCTCTGGCTGGCGTTCATCTATCTGCTCTCGTCTCTTAGCACCCTTCCTGTTATCAAATCTCCAATCGGTTTTGACAAGCTGGTCCATGCGTTCATGTGGTTTGTTCTTTGCTTGCTGATGCGGAGATCGTTCTTTTTCCAGGAACGCTATGATACTCTGAAGGACCACGCCCTCCTGCTGTCGTTTCTCGTGGCCTCCGCCTATGGAGCAATCGATGAAGTTCATCAGCAGTATGTTCCAGACCGGACTCCGGACGCCTATGACGCAGTAGCGGACAGCGTCGGGGCGCTCTTTTACGTTGTGATATTCCGGATAGCGAACCGCAGAAAGGTGGCTGTCCCATCATCAGAAGAGATTTGACATCTCCTAGTTTTCTGTTTATATTTTGCCCGGGCGTAATCACTCAGCGTCTGTTTACCACCGATGGTACACAGCCGGAGGCCCAAGAATGANNATGGTTTCGTTATCCCCGCCCGCGTGCTGTCGCAGGCTGGCAGCGGGGGGTGCGCCCTCCGTGGTTCGATAGCTGAGCAGGAACGCCCGGACAATCAAAACTTGTGAGGAAAGAGGTGCGTAATGGTACGCAAGAATCCCGACGTTGATTTAAAGCTCAAATACAATCGCATCTTTGAAATCGCCTTGATCATCTCCTTGGCATTAATGATCGTGGCGTTCAAGTTTTTTCCCGATATCAAGGGCCCAAAGGCTGTCCTTCAAACGACACAGGAAGTTGTCGATGTTGAAGACATCGACGTGACGAAGCAGGAGAATCGGCCACCTCCGCCCCCTCGACCGATGATCCCGATTGAGGCACCAAGCGACGAAGCTCTCGAAGACGTGACCATTCAGAGCTCGGAAGTTGATCTAACGAGGGAGGTTGCCCCGCCGCCTCCGAGGCGCGAAGAAACATCCGAGGAAGAGTCCTACTTCATCGCGGTTGAAGAGTTACCGGAGCCGATCGGCGGCATCGCTGGAATTCAAGCCCTAGTCGTCTATCCAGAGATTGCGCGACGCGCCGGCGTGGAAGGGACGGTCTACGTCGAGGCTTTTGTCGACGAGAACGGGAATGTGACGAGAACCGAGATCAAGAAGGGAATCGGCGCCGGCTGCGACGAGGCCGGAGCGTCCGCCGTCTCGAAGACGAAGTTCAAACCGGGCAAACAGCGAGGAAAACCGGTGAGGGTCCGAATGTCGATTCCCATCCGATTTCGTCTGCAGAAGTGAGATCCGGTCGTCGAGGTTCCGAGGTTAATCCGCCGCGAGGGAAGTTTCGCGGCGGATTTTTGTTCATACGCCGTTACAGGACCGACCCCAAGAGGAAACCGAACGCATTTGAAATTCACCCTCCTTGCTACCGACGGCACTGCTCGCGCGGGCGTGATTGAGACGGACCACGGCGCGATCGAGACGCCGATTTTCATGCCTGTCGGAACGCAGGGAAGTGTCAAGGCCATTGAGCAGCGAGAGCTTGCAGAAGTCGGCGCTCAGATCATCTTGGGGAACACCTATCACCTCTATCTGAGACCAGGGACGGATGTCATCCGTGCAGCGGGGGGGCTTCACACGTTCACCGGCTGGAACAAGCCGATCCTTACCGATAGCGGCGGTTATCAGGTGTTCAGTCTGACAGACCTCCGCGAGATCAAAGAAGAAGGCGTCACGTTTCGATCTCACCTCGACGGTTCGGAACACGTCTTCACTCCCGAGCGGGTGACGAAGATTCAACGGCTGCTTGGGTCCGATATCATGATGGTGCTCGATGAATGCACCCCGTTTCCGTGTACTCCCGAGTATGCTCGAACATCCAATGAGTTGACCATTCGGTGGGCAGAGCGGTGCAAGATCGCGTTCGAGAGTGAAGGGGACCAATATGGTCATACGCAGGCGATGTTCGGAATTGTGCAGGGGAGCGTGTACGATCACATCCGACGGCAGAGCGCGAGGGCACTCGTGGATCTTGGGTTTGATGGCTATGCCATCGGAGGACTCGCCGTCGGTGAGCCCGTAGAACAGATGTACGCCATGACGGAGGTATGCGAGGCTCTTCTGCCCGGCGATAGGCCTCGCTACCTGATGGGTGTCGGTACCCCCGAGAATTTGATCGAGTCGATCGCGCGGGGCATGGATATGTTCGATTGTGTGTTGCCGACCCGCAACGGGAGGAACGGGAGTCTGTTTACGAGCTACGGCACTTTGAACTTGAGAAACGCGGGATTCAAGGTGGATTTTTCGCCGGTCGATTCAGATTGTTCGTGTTACACGTGTGCGAACTTCACGCGGGCGTACGTGCGGCATCTCTTTCAGGTGAAGGAGGTCCTTGCTCTCCAACTGGCGACGATTCACAATCTTGCATTCTATCTCAGGCTCCTACGAGATGCGCGGGAGGCGATTCTCGCAAAGCGATTTGGCGAGTGGAGGCGATTCGTGCTTGAACGAATGCGATCAGGCCCCGGATTGTCGTAGGATCAATTACATCCATTCAGTTCACTATCTTAGACGGAGGATCACTTGTTACAATACTACGTGCTTCTGATGGCACCGCAAGGTCAAGGAGATGCGGGTTCGGGCTTCATGCAGTCGATTATTCTCTTCGGACTGATCTTTGTGATTTTCTATTTTATGATTATTCGTCCCCAGCAGAAACGGCAGAAGGAGCGTCAGAAGATGTTAGACGCGCTGAAGAAGGGGGACAAAGTTGTCACGTCAGGAGGAATCCATGGCACGGTTGCGGGGCTCGATGAGAAGACGGCCCTCGTGCAAATTGCGGACAACGTGAAGATAAAGGTTGATCGTGGCTCGATTACGAGCGTCGCACGCGAAGCGGAGCCCGAACAAAAACCGTAGCTTGTGAAACGCCGAAGGAAGGCTGTTCAAGATGNNTGTTTGACTCCATCGAGGACGGGATCGAGGATCTTCGTGCCGGGAAGATCCTCATCGTTGTCGACGATGAAGACCGTGAGAACGAGGGGGATTTCGTCGTTCCAGCCGAAATGACGACTCCTGAGGTGATCAATTTCCTTACAAAAGAGGGGCGTGGCGTCGTGTGCGCGCCGATCACGAACGAGCGTGCGGCTGAACTTGGCCTCGATTCGATGGTCGAAGCCAACACTTCATTGCACGAGACGCCCTTTACCGTGTCGGTCGACT
>DMMN01000236.1:0-4871 GCA_003453835.1 Bacteroidota bacterium
ACAAGCTCGAAGTTCTTTTTCTGGATCAGGTAGTTGTAGGAATTGTTCACCGCGGTCACTTGTGCGCTGAGGAGATTCGTATTGGCAACCTGAAGATCCAACAACGTTCCGGATCCGAGGTTGTATCGTTCTTCCGCCACTCGACGATCTTGCGTTGCTGAGACCAGGGCTTTCTGGCTGGCGTCGTATTGCTTGCGGGCGGCTTCGAGGTCGAGCAACGCTTTCTTTAGTTCGACGCTGATCTGTCGCTCGGTCTGTTGAAGCGCCAGCTCAGAATTTCGCTTCCCCACGTTTGCCGATTGGATCTGTTGATTCGTCGTAAAGCCGTCGAACAACGTCCAGCTGACGCTCAGGCCCAGGTTGTAGTTCTTGTTCTTGCCCAGCTGTGAAAACTCGTTCGCACCGGAGCTGAAACTCGTGTTGGCACCAACGCTGGGGTAGTATCGACTCCAGGCGGACGTGATGCCGTGCTCGGCGGCGCGAACTGCTTCCGTTGCGTTGGAATAATCGGGGCGGGACTCAAACGCGCGCCTTCGCAAGTCATCAAACGAGCCGAGCGACTGGACGGGAGGATCGGACTGCACTTGTGTGAGCTGTCCGGCAATGGAAGGATCGACGATCGTGTACTCTTCGTTGACATCGACACCGATGAGCGAGAGGAGATCAGCTTTGGCTTTGTTGTACGTGTTTTGGGCGGCAATGAGATTGTACTCATCCTGCGCAACGGCGGATTGCTGCCGGTACAGATCCCCGATCGGGAGCGCGCCGACCCGATGCTGTTCCGTGATCCGCTCCAGCAGTTTCTTGTCTTTGTTCAGGTTTTCTTCGGTGACCTTGACCTGCTGCTCGAACTTCAACACATTCAAATAGCTGTTCTGGACACTGTAGACGATTTGTTGCTTGGTTCGCACATAGCTCTGTTCTACCTGGGCTTCGTTAGACTTCGCTGAATTGAACCTCGCCTCGCGTCCGAAGCCATCAAATAATGTATAGAAGGCGGTGATGTTTGCCGAGTAGTTCGAAGTCCATCTCGTGGAGCCGGGGACATCAAATGCCACGCCGCCAATCGACTGGGTTGTGGGTCCGGTCTCACTTCCGCTCCTTCCCCAGCCGCTCGATGCGGAGAGGCNNAGCGAGCACACCTGATTGAGCAGATTCTATGTTATTAAGAGCCTGTGCAACTTGGAGGTTTTGCTCAAGAGCGATGCCAGTGGCTTGGTCCAAAGTGAGTGTCTTCGTCTTCTGAGCGACGGCTTCGCTGCAGACGAAAACCACCGCCAGCAGAAATAGAATTGACGGAATCCCTGACTTCTTCATACAGAAAATCTCCAAAAGGATGGTGGAAAGTGGAAATAGTTGAGTTTTCGGCTTCAAAACGCTAAGTAATAGACGTGTGAGGAGGGGCAAAGTTTCAGCAAACCTTGAGAAAAATTGGGAAAATGACCCGAAGTCGGCCTGGTGGAAAACCCGGCGCACCAAGTGTAGAGATACCGGTCGACCAGTTCCAGTCTTCCGGACAAATCTCGAGCGCAAAAAGTTCCTCGGGTCGGAGACATCACCCCTCCAAGCTTGGGGGCGACGATCATACCGGTTTAAGGGGGGAACCAGGAATCGTGCATCCGACCTCTTGCCGGCCGGATCTTGAGTTGAGAGCGATGAGGAACGGTACCGTTGATCGTGAGGGGATCGAGACGACTCGACGCGGCGTTGCCCAGACGTCAATCGAGGGCGCTCAGCCGAATCGTCCCATTGAGCGTGGTAAGGAGAATCTTCCCCTTCGCCCGTCCGAGTGTCCCGGAGAGGCTTGTGCGAGAACTCGACGTCACCTTGAGTGGCAGTTGAGAGTAGGAGATCGTCCCGTTCGTGACACGCGCCGTGACCTCGGCCGAGGTCGATTTCGGCACTTCGAGAGCAACGGATCCGTTCAGCGTGTTCAGTATGCAGGATGCGCTCTCAGGAAGGATGAGCCCCGCCTCAATGCTTCCGTTTCCCACATCGACCAGGAGATCTCCCGATGCATCTCGCACATCGACAAGACCATTTGTGACGGCAAGGCTCATCGTCTTTTGCATGCCCGACACGGTGGTATTCCCGTTCAGACACTTGAGTGTGACTTTCCAGGAGCCCGGCAATTCTATCACATAGTCGACGCGGTACTCTCGGTCTCCGTTCGAACTCGGCTGCTCCGTGTTGACGGTAATCGAGGTCGGCGAATCCGTGATTTGGATTCGGATGTCGCCGATGTGTGCCTTCGCATCTTCCATCGTCCTATCCCTTACCGCTTTGAAACCGGAGATCAGGAGAGACGCTCGGCTCTCACTTCCCCTTACAACCACGGATCCGTTGACGTTCGACAAGGTCAATTCAACGCGTTGATCTCCTGCGCGGGTAAACTCAAATCGCTCACGGTATTCCATGTCTGTCTCCTCCGAGAGAGGTGGGTGATCAACGCATCCTCCGCACATCACCAAGAAGACGAAGAGGCACGCGATGCCGAAGGGGTCAAGCACGCTACGGGTGACACGCGGCGCGGAGAAAGACAGGTTAGTATCCATGGGCATTACCCTCCTCCGATGATACGAAATCGTCCTCGTTTTGTCAGAGCCATACCGGGACTCGCTCAGCCCCCTTCTCGCTGCCACCGTCAAGGAGCTGTTCTTCAAACAATTTCCGATACGTGCCACCGCGCGCATAGAGCTCCCGATGACTCCCCTCTTGAACGATCTTCCCCTTCTCCAGAACGACCACACGGCCGGCCCCGAGGATTGAAGAGAGTCGATGACTGATGATGAGGGAGGTGCGGTCCTTCATCAGCTCCTCTAGCGCTTCCTTGATCAGATGTTCGGATTGTGAATCCACTGCAGACGTCGCTTCGTCCAGAATGATGATTTTCGGATTTCTCAAGAATGCTCGAGCGATGGAGATCATCTGTTTCTGCCCGCCCGAAAGTTGAACGCCGCGCTCCCCGAGCTCGGTCTGATACCCCCGGGGAAGTCCAAGGATGAACTCCTCGAGGTTTGCCCGTGCGGCTGCGCGGGCAATCTCCGCCTCTGGAGCATCCAACCTGCCGTAGCGAATGTTATCGAGGATCGTGCCGCTGAAAAGGAACGGTTCCTGCGGGATAACGCAGACGGCCTCTCGCAAGGTTGCCAGACTCAGGAGGTTGATGTCGATGCCATCTATTGTGATAGAACTCGACGGGGCGCGGTATAACCTCAATAGAAGATTCACCACGGTCGTTTTGCCGGAGCCGGTTCGACCTACCAGCCCGACGGCCTCCCCCGACATGATCGATAGTCCAAAACCGTCTAGCGCCGGCTCACTCCGCCCCGGATAGGTGAAGCGAACATTGCGGATCACTACGTCACCTCGGTTGACAAGTTGCACCTCAGGAGGTTGCGTTGCAACGGGTTCCTCCTCGGGTGGAGTGTCGAGGATCTGGTAGATTCGCTCGAGTGAGACGATCGCAATCTGGAGGCTTGTCATAAACTCGAACACACTCGAGGCCGGCCCAAAGAGCATCCCGGAATAGCCGATGAATCCAACCAATTCGCCAACGGTCATCATTTTGTTCAAGATCAAGTAGCCGGCGTACGTGAAAATGAAGATCGGGGCAAGACCCTGCACTACTCCAAGGATGCTTCGTGAGCCTTGGACCGTGGCCCATGATTCCATGCTCTTACGAATACCCGCTTGGCTCCTCTCGATAAACTTCTCCGTTTCGTGCTCTTGCCGTCCATACGCCTTGACGGTGTAGACTCCGGTAAGCCCTTCCTGCAGATAGCCGACCACCTTCGCCCACGCTTCCCGTTTATCCTGTTCTCTCAAACGAATCTTTGTGTTGTAAAGGATCTGATTAATAAAGAAAAATGGGACGAGCGCGACCGAGAGGAACGCGAGCTTCCAATTGATGACGAAGATAACGCCGATACCGACAAGGAGGCTCACGAGGCTTCGGACAATATCGATGAGGCGGGTCCCCAGGATCGCCACGCCGTCTTCCGTGTCCTGAAAGAGTCGTGTCGTGAGATACCCCACTTGCGTCTCGGTGAAATAGGAAAGGGGAAGGTTGAGAATGTGGTGGACGACTCGGCCCCTCACCTCTTGACCGACCGCCAACTGGAACTTCATGGAGCACAGCCCTTGAACATATGCGATACCGATGCGTAGGAGTGTGGCGATGGTCCAGAGAAGAATGAGAAAAAGGAACATCCGCTCGTCATCCCGTTGGATTCCATCGTCAATCGCCTTCATCGAGAGCCACGGGAGCGGGAGCGTAACCACGAGGGACAGAAGCATAAATCCAAGCCCGAACAACCACCAACGGGCGTGCGTTCTCAAGAACGTGGAGAAACGTCTGATATAGGTAATACTCTGCCGATCAATCAACTTGAAAGACTTCATTGCACCTCCGTGTTAGGAGACCAAGCCACACGACGGGCGGTAGCTGCCGGGGAGCGCAACCGTACCCTTCGTAGCCTCAACGTCGTCTTTGCCAACATCCGATTGTTTGCAAGTCCGTCGGTCGCCATGGATCCCATCTTCACGCAGTGAGCTGTCTCGTGCCGCATGGAATGAAGGATCGTTTATTTGGAACGGTACTTGGTCTTCAGCATGCACGCCCGAGTGGATATCAAAAAGCATAGGAGAGGCCCAGCGACGGAATGAGGGGGAACAACACCTTCGCCTCCCGCTTCGGGAGTCCCTCCAGAGAATACGTATAGGTGTACGAAAAAACATTTCGTCTACCAAACACATTGAGCACATCGACAAACACCGAGAGAGGCCGATCAAAGAGATGGAATTCCTTGCTTGCGCGGATATCGACCCGTTCGTAGGCGGGGTAGTGTTCCGAGTTGTTATCGGCAGGG
>DMMN01000236.1:4894-8636 GCA_003453835.1 Bacteroidota bacterium
ACAAGCCTCTCCTTCGCCTCGAGGAATCCATAGCTGATCCATGCATACACCTTCGGCGTGCTGAGCACGGCGTGGAGATCGAATCCCCTTGCGATTCCTTCGGCGTTGTTCTGTTTCTTCCCGTAGTGGAGCGATCCGTCCCCGTGCCGCTGTACGGGAAGGAGGTTGTCATACTTCTTGTAGTACCCTTCAACCTTGAAGGACAGATCCTCAAGAACTTTCTGTTCTGCTCCAAGGATGTAGTGGACGGCCCGCTGGGATCGGGTGTTTCCACCGTCCGGCCTTGCGCTTCTCAGTTGGTTGTAAGTGGGAGATTGATGAAAGACGCCCCAAGCGCCCCGGATTATCGTGCCCTTAGGGATTTGATAGGAAAAGCTCATGCGCGGGCTCCACGTAAGATCCTCATTCATATCGAAATAGTCGAAACGACCGCCGGCATTCAAGAGAAAGCGATCGGACAACTGCCACGTACCCTGCAGATACCCGGCCACTTTGTAAGAGGAGACTTCAAGGTTGGTCGTGTCGTTGAATTCCGGATCCGGAGGATTGTACCCCACTGTTGTGTCGGGGAAGCCGTAGATGTTTGTGCGTCGGACCTCGGGAGGCGAGGAGTAATTCCGGTCAGTAGAGTAGACAACTCTCTGCAGACTCCCTCCTGCCTTAAGGAAAACCGTCGGCGCGGGCTGGTAGCTGAACGACGAATTCAAGTCGGACGTCGTGACGTGGAGCCGCTCCGACAACGTCGCCTCCCAGGCATTCGTAAAGAAGTACTGCGGCTTTCCCTGGTAGATCGAAGAAGTCTCTCTCTTCGAGCGAGCTTCTTCGTCCGTGAACTCATCCGAAACGGAGAGGCTGATTTCATTCATGAGGCGAGCCGAAAACAGATTTGTTGACCGTATCGAGAAGAGGTTGTTGGCATAGTGAAAATCCGCTTCACGGAATTCGGCCTGTGTTCTCGTCACAGTGATGCGCTCACCGTTGATCATGGTAAGGTCCCAGAAGCGGCTCGACTTCGTAGTGGGATCGTAGGTAAAGTCATCCCCGGAACTTATAAAATTGAGGCGCACCTTGTTGGATGGCGCCAACTCGTAGTCGACCTGACCCTGGATATCGTAGAAGGCAAGGTAGGCGCTTGGATTCGCGTTGACGTACTTGAGCATATACTCGAGATAGCTCTTCCGGACTCCAAGAATCCAGGAAGCCTGTTGCGACGCCGGGCCTTCGCAGAGAACGGAGAGGTCGATCAGGCTGAGGCTCGCCTTTCCAACGACCTTCTCGGTGTTTCCCGCGCGGTAGTCAACCGTGAGCACCGAGCTGAGCGCATCCCCATGTTCTGCGGTGAAGCCTCCGCTGACGAAATCGATCTTTTTCACCATCTCGACGTTGAAGATGCCGATGCTCGCGAGCGGTTCTGCTTTGAGATGGTACGGTTCATAGACGCGCACACCGTTCACGAGGACAAGATTTTCATCCGAGGTGCCGCCGCGGACATTGAACCGCGCGCTTGCTTCGTTGTTCACGCTGACACTCGGCAGCGTCTCCAGCGCGCGCAAAACGTCTTTTGTCATTCCGGCGATATGGACAACCTGGTCGCGCTGGAGCTTCGAAAGACTGACGGCAGCGTCTGTTTCCGTCGTCGACCTCGCGTAGATACTGACTTCCTGGAGAAGGTATGCGATCGGCGTAAGGCTTACGGAGATCGACGTATCCGTCCCCTGGACGAAAACCGACTGAGACTTGTAGCCGAGATGGGAGATGATGAGCGTCGTTGAGCCGCGTCCTACGGCAAACTCGAATCTGCCGTGTGCATCGGCCGACACACCTCGTCTGGTTTCCGCCTGGATCACATGCGCGTATGGCAGTACATCCCGCGTGAGTGTGTCACGAACGATGCCACGCACGGTCGCGGTCTGCGCACGAGCCTTCCCGGGAAGAAGGGAGATGCCTAGCAGAACCAGAATGCACACGGTCGTGAGTCTCATGGTTTCTCGCTATGCGCACCACGTGTGACGGGGGGAGAGTCCATCCCCGTCCTCAGCTTGGACAAAGTTACTGGTTTTCGAAGACAAATGAAATTGCCCTGCGCAGTTTGTCATCGGCCATTCTCAGATACCAGCATGCGCCTGGACAGAGAGAGCGGTCAGCCCTCCGGCCTGCCTCCTGTGATCCCTCGTGAGATGTGATCACAAAGCGGAGGTGTTGCCGTCGTCACCTGCTTGGAGCCTCCTTCCGTTCCCCTGGTGCAAACAGTGAGCCAACGGGTGCGAAAGCAGAGAGCCTTAGTTGTACGTATAGCATGTATTCACGTTACAGCCTTGGCACGCAATGTTGCATGAACCGCAGGTCACATTTCCCGCGCCACACACATACGTGTCGCAACCGCAATTTGTTGTGCAGTCGCTGTCACACGTATTACAGCAGGGCAACGCCGTGTAAGTGTGCAGGAACTCTACATCTTCGTTTAGAAGCTGTATGTGCTTCAAGAGAACCACCTCCTTTCGTTTTCGAGTTATGTCCCCACAGAGTCGCTTGCCGTCATCCCCGCCTTCGCCCCCCGTTGGTCACTGGATTCGTGTTCTCGCCGGACATCTGTCTTCGTGGGCAACCGATAGAGTTTTTCGATCTCGCCTTTGTCCTCCTTCTTCAAGTGTGCGTAGATCATCAGTCCAAGCTCGATGATGTGTTTCTGGAGCTCGCATCTCAACCCGTCCGGAATAGTGATGTCGGAGAAATACTCCTCTGCGATCGCGATGCAGTCTCCCGCACAGAAATAGCGCGCCCAGCAGGACCGGCACGATGGCCTGTTGATGGAGGCAATGTCCCGGGTGATTGTCCGTTCCCAGGTCGGATCGTAGGCGTCCGTAAGGACGTTCCCCATGACGTACCTGCTATTTCCGACAAACCGGTGGCACGGGAAGAGGTCGCCATTCTCACCGACGCAAAGATATCCCCGTCCGGCACCGCACGGGTGAATCTTCCGGTCATTGATGTTGCACGCCCGAAGGACTTTGATGATGTTATCGACGCCGTAGAATTCTCGACTCTCAATCTTCCGAAGGAACCGGTCCGCGACAATCGAAAATTGTTCTTTCAGATCTTCAAGGTGCTTCCGACTCTTTATGAACACCTTCCCTTTTGCTCCGGAAGCAGTCTCGAGATGGACCGTATGGAATCCGAGCGAGAGGAGGTGTTCGACGTTGGCACTTACGTGTGTCGTGTTCCAGGACGTCACCGTCACGCGAGCCGTAATGGGCTTCCCTGTTATCCGAAACAGATTCTGCGCATTGTGAACGACGTCATCATAGGTTGGCCCGTTGCCGATGTAAGGCCTGTTTCTATTCTGTGTTTCCTCGTCGCCGTCGATACTCATCTGAACACTGATCTTCTTTGAGTGAAAATACGATATCAGATCCTCGGTGAGAAGTGTCCCGTTGGTGGACATCGCGAACGACATGTCCTTCAGGGCCTCTCGCGCCTTCCCCTCACCACGCTCAACGACGTACCTGAGGATGGGCAGGTTCAGAAGCGGTTCTCCGCCGAAGAAGCCGATATGGAGTTTCTTTTCCCCCTGCGATCGGCGCACGAGAAAATCGATAGCCGCATCCGCCACTTCCTTCGTCATCAACGTCCTGATCCCGTGAAAAGCCCCGGTGTCGGCGAAACAGTAACGACATCGCATATTGCAGTCTTGCGAAAGGATCAAATCCATACTGACAACGGGTCGGTCAGAGACTCCCTGGAT
>DMMN01000262.1 GCA_003453835.1 Bacteroidota bacterium
AATGACACTTTTTGGACAGCCTCGGAGGAGACGGCAATGAACACCGGACAGACAATGCTTGTTCTAGGCGCTTTCACAATGCTCTCGATCTTCGCGCTCAACACAAACAGGATGATGGTGGGCTCGGTTGAGTTTGGCCTCGAGATGGAAGCGACGCTCAACGCGGCGTCCATCGGCCAGAGCATGCTTGACGAGATTCTCTCAAAGAGCTTCGATGAGAATGCGACGCAAGAAAAGATCTATCAAGCAACGGAGGCGACGCCTGAGAACCTCTTCGGGACCGACGCATCCGATGAGGTTATCACCGGCATCGACTCGCTTTATCAGTCGAAGTCAAAGTATGACGATGTGGACGACTATCATCTCTATCGTCGGGTGGTTCGGGACTCTCGACTTGGCTTGTTCTACGTGATTGACAGCGTCAAGTATGTTGAAGAGACAACGCCGGATCGGTCGTCGGCAACCCAGACGTTTTATAAGGTCATTACGGTCGCCGTAATGAACCAGAGTCTTCCGAAGCAAGTGAATACCGATCAAGTCATCCCGGTCATCCTAAGAGACATCTCCATCTATCGACGCTACTTCTAGCCTGCCTCACATAATCCCGATCGACTTCCGGTCGATCGGGATTCTCTCCATCTTATGACGCCGCCGTCGCTCCTTCACTTGGTCACGAGCAGCCGAAGTTGCCACAAATCGCGGTCGCTGAGGCGCAGCAGCGGAACCAGCGCCCGTTTCCCGGTCTTACCGATACTCCGTTCGAGAAACTTCAGTTCGTCGAGCTTCTCGCCGACATGCGGATCCATCGGCACGTCGAATCCGGCTTCTCGCATCAATAGGATTCCCTTCGCCTGGATCGAGAGTTCAAGATAGATACGCATGTAGCAGAGCATATCAACGACCACTTCGGCTCGCATCCGATGTTGGAGGGCCGCCAGGTACTCCCCCACCTTCGTCTTCGAGATGTTGCCGGAGACGATCATGTTGAGCAGATCGGCATCCGTGTCGAATCCGACACCGAGCCATTCGCGCGTCGAACGTTCACTTTGCCGGAAGACGAGGAACATGACGGTTGGAAGAACGACGACGATGGCGAGCGTGGTCTCGAGCGGGGTAATGAAGAAATGATTGAAAAAGGAATGGATCGCGACGGCGATCGCGAATCCTGGGACAAGGAATCGAACAGCTTGTGATGTGTGTTCGTCCCCCATGCTTTTCGATGCGACGGCAAAGATCGCCGTCGTTCCGCCATGCATGACGGCAGTGCCGAATCCACGAATGATCCAGACGACGGGATTGTCCGTCGACACAGAGCGGAGGTAGTCGATGTTTTCCAGGAGAGCGAATCCTGCGCCGACGGCGAAGCCGAGGATTGCTGCATCAACCATGAAACCGATTCGCTTCGTCCGGAGCAGGAAGATTACGTAGAGAGCCTTTGCGGATTCCTCGATGACCGGCGCGACATAGCGTGAGTACGTCGGCGGTTGGAGGTTAAACAAGGCGATAAACAGATCAAAGGAGAACAGCCCAACGATTGCCACGAGGCAGCCAATCGCTATGGTCACGAGTACTCGACGAAACGGGACGAGCTGATAACTGTCGAGATAAACGAGACCCGCAAGAAACACGAAGACCGGAAGCAGGCTGACGGCGATTTTGACCAGTGAAGGCACGAGAGCTGGGAGAGAGTGATCGGATCGAAGCGCTACACCATCATACTAAAGAGCGACTATTTCAGCACCTTCAAGGAAATCATGAACTCGTCTGATGGGCGTTGCGACTGCTTGGATGCGATCGCATATCCAAGTGAAAACGTCGATTCGAGCGCCGAGAAGAGCGCCAGTTTGAAATCGAGCTGCAACCCTGCGTCCAGCGCATGGCCTCGGCTCGCCTGATCGTCGATATTGGTCAGAATGCCACCGGTGAAGAGTGACAATTGCGTCCAGCTCACGTAAAAACTCGGAAGGCCGAAGCGCCGAAAACGGAGAGGGGGAAGCATCCACTCGACCATCCCTTTAGCATAGGTAGCCCCTCCGATCTCATTCAGCCCGGCCCCCGGAAAACTGTACGCTTCCCGAAATCTCTTCACTTCCCCACGATCGACCCAATTGTTTCCGAAACCGCCGAAGTAGAAGTTGGCGAAGGGATCGTTCCGATCACCGAAGGACATCCCCAGAGAGGTTCGCAACCAGATCGATGAATGATTGATCGGAAGGGGGATGCCGTAGTCGACGTTGCCGTACAGAAGCTGGAGGTGCTTGTTCCGCACAAAATTGTTGGTGAAGATGGCGTCGAACGACACCCCTTTTTCATTGTCAACAGCCCCGAGCGATTTGCGAAGATACTCGTAATGGAGCCGCGCGTTGAAGGAGACCAGCCTGTTGAATGACGCAACGACATTCTGAAATTCCGGCAGTCGTTCCAAATCACCGTAGCCCGCCAGATGAAGGCTGTAGTTCATCGTCTCGGGATCATTGTAGAGAATCGTCTTGCGGTACTGGAGACCGAGGGAGTACCCTTTCCGACTTGTCTTGGTCGGACCGAAGAGGTCGTAGAAGTCGGCACCATTGTACGTCGCTCTCAGGCGCCAGTTGGAGAAGCGATAGTTGAGCGTTGCATGGATTCGTTCGACGTTTCGGAGCAATTGATTCGGTGAGTAGGAGACAGCTAGATCGATGGCCTGCAGCAGAATCTTGTCGGCCAGATGAAAGCGCATCCCGAAAGCCGCGAAATCCTTATAGCCTTCGACCACCGGATAAGCAGACGCCAAACGAATGTTCCCGAGGGCACTGTACTCCCCTTCGCGGGTCACCATGGAATCAAGGCTTATCGAAGCGGGCGAAGGGACAATCCACTCTTTCAAGACGGGGTATTTCTCGATCGTCTCATCGCCTAAGAACCGGATGTCACCGACCCTTTCGACGGGTACGTTTGGGATGGAAGCCGGCACGAATCCGGTTCCTGAGTAGCGAAAGACGAAGACCGAGTCCTCAGAAAACGGCACGGGCCGGAAGAATCCAGTTTCCGCATTGCTTAAGATATGCATGTCCTTCTTCTCGAGATCGTACCGGTAAACGTTTGAAACACCGGTGAAATAGGACGTCCCAAAGAGATGCTTGCTGTCGGAAGAGAAGACGAAATTCGCCGGGTTACTGTCGTCGAAATCGAAGAGCACTTCGAACGCCGCGTCCCCTTTTCTTAACTTCTCCACGCTGAAGAGTACGAGGCGCTGCTTCCCGGCAATGTCCGTCCGCCCGGCGCTCAGCATCGTACCATCCGGCGACACGTCGATGTCGAAAACGTCCTCGCCATAGTCCATGGTCGAGATGGTATTCCAATCCGAGTAAGGGGGCGGCATGCGGACGATCGTTGAAAACCCCTTCTCGTGGCGCACGCCCCACAACGACCCGTCGGATCTGTTGAATGTGAGATCACCGATTCTTGCGTCACGCATCAGCAATCTGGTTTCACCGGTGCCGATGTTCACGGAATTCAGATCCCGCCAATCGTTGTTGTCGCTGGTAAAGAAGACGGTCCCGGTTGATTGATCGTAGGCGAGGGACGCAACTTCGTACAACGCAGCTCCTTTGACGTCACAGAGCTTTACAAACGAGCCGTCATCAATGCCAATCGTTGCGATGTGAGGAACCTGCCCCGGATAGTTCACCGCCACGATAATTTTTCGTCGGAGCGGATCGATCGCTGCACGGGAAACGGATCCCAGGATGTGATTTGAGAGCGTACGATCCCGCGTGACCGGATTGACACGAAGAGAATCGAGGTTGTCCTTCTGCCAGCGACGCTCAAATGCAATCCAACGATTCCATTCATCCTCAAGCGAAGTCCCGTATGCCCACTCAAACGCCGAAACGTAATGCGCTTTGCTTTCGTCGGTGCGCGTTGTCCATTGGAGAAGTTTTTCGGGGCCGAACGTGTAGGAAAGATAGGTCATGAAACGAGTTCCGTACAGATAGGCATTCGCCCCCACCTGGAAGTCGACCTTCGTCCCTTCCGATTCCAGTCCGACCGGATCGTAGAAGTAGCTGCTGTCCCGAACCATCGATGTGAATACCATCTCATCGTACGATCCAAGGGCGCGCCCGAGCCCTCCCGCCATCCACGTCTCGGTAAACGCCGCAATGCCCTCTCGATACCAACGCGTGGAATACGTACGCGGCGTGGTGAGATAACTGTAGAGCATGGATAACGGATTATCGGCGATGGGCGTGACCTTTCCGCTGAAAAGATTCCGATAGAACTTGTCGGTGCTGGATGGCTTGTCCAGCGTAACGATGTGCACAAGCTCGTGATTCATGATCCAGTTCATACGCTCATTCGCGGGCAGGGTCTCAAAAACCGTATTGACCGGCGAAAGCCCGACGCTCACGAGATTCCGCGGCCCCACTCCCGCTGCCCCATTGCCGAAATCACTGAAGTCCTGGAGGAGAACGGTCACCCCTTCATGAGAATCGTATTGAAACAGTCCGCGATGAAAACGAAGGCCGTTTTGAAAACACCGGGCCAAGTGGGGAACGATGTATGAGTGGGTCTTGTCATAATACATCAGGTTGAGGTCGTTCGTCGTGAGGGCCTGAAGGGATTGCGAAGTGCCAAGCTGCGGAATGAGGATGATCAGCGAAGCTCTCCAGAGCCAAAGGTGCAGTGTTTTCATGTTCAGGATCGTTCGCGAGACATGACGTGGTAGATCGTTCGGGAAACTGAAGCTGTCAAGACACGGTTCAGAATGGGAGGAAAAGAATAATCGGCTCAAGAATACAGTTCCTTGAGCCACGGCAAGCCTCACGTCGTCGGATTCTTCGGAGATGAGTCCCTCGTCAAGCCGTTAACACAACAAGGAGGAGCAGCGATATCTCGCCGCCCCTCCTTGTGTAGACAGCGTGTATGCGTCAGTCAGCGATCTGAACGGCGCTCTGTAAGTCGCCGCTCTTGAGTGCCTCACGCAACTCGGCGCTTGCCAGTGCATCCCTGACTGCGGCGTCTGCGAGAGCTTCACGAACCTCCGCGCTCGCCAATGCCTCTCGAAGTTCCGCAATCGCCAGCGCTTCCCGCACTTCGGCGATCGAGAGAGCTTCGCGTACTTCGGCAATGGCCAATGCCTCGCGCATTTCAGCGCTCGAGAGAGCTTCGCGAACTTCCGCGTTTGCGAGCGCTTCCCGGACTTCTGCGTTTGCCAAAGCTTCACGGACTTCCGCACTTTGGAGAGCCTCGCGGGCCTCTGCGCTCTGCAACGCCTCTCTCAGTTGACCCTTCGCGAGAGCCTCGCGAAGATCTGCAATAGCCAATGCCTCCCGGACCTCCGCAATCGCGAGCGCCTCTCTCACTTCGGCATTCGCCAACGCTTCGCGAACGGCATCGCTTGCAAGAGCCTCGCGGAGCGCGCTACTCGCCAAAGCATCCCAGATTGCCGAATTCTGGAGCTTGCTCTGAAAAGCCGGGCTCTTGATCAGCTTTTGAAGTTTGTCGTTCTGAAGGGCCTTTTGCAGTCTGGCGTTCTTCAGGTCGACGTCCTTCTTCGTCATCTGCTCGGAGCGATATTTCTTGGCCTTCTGAGCACCGCCGATGGTTCCGCTGACATCTTCGTCGCTGGCCGGCGGATAGTCGATCGTTAAATACAGGATCGCGACAACAGCTACAGCAACTGCACCGACAACAATGGCGCGTTTCTTGCCGAGTATGGAATTCGGAATCGCCATAAGAGCCTCCTTAAACGTTTGTGGTGGGGGAATAGAGGACTGTTGAATTGCTTTTGCGTGGACTTGGTTTAGTATGCTCGTTCGAAGATATGCCGGCGGATCCACCGATTGAAGATTTTTAAGCTGAAGAGAAAGCGCTTGAAGGTCGTTGTAGTGCTTGAGGGCTTCAGGATTTCGGGCCAGGTAGTCGTGAAGTTCCTTCCGTTCCCTTTCCGAGATCAGCCCGTCCAATTCGCTTTGGATCAATTCATCAAAGCGCGCGCCGTCATTCATTTCATTATTCCTTTTCGAAGGAGGATGTCTTTCATCAACTTCCTGGCTGTGAAAAGCCTCGATTTCACGGTCTTCTCTGGAACATCCAACACGTAGCCTGCTTCTCTGTACGATAGTCCCTGCAAGTGGCAAAGAACTATCGCGATACGATAGTCGAGACTCAACTCCAGCAGCGCAGCCTCGATCTGTTCCTGGATTTCTTCGCGATCGATGCTCTGCTCGGGCGTTTGATCGGAGGAGGGCAGTTCATCATCGATTTGCTCAAGTTGCCTCCTTCCCTGCAGATAGTTAAGTGATTCATTGATCGCGATACGGTATAACCAACTGAAGAACTTGTATTTTGAATTGTAGCTTTGGAGCTTCTCGTAGGCCTTGATGAAGACTACCTGGGTGATATCGGCCGCGTCGTCGGAATTGTTGGTGATGCGAAGAGCAGCGTTGAAGATGGGCTTCTGGTATCGGTCTAACAGGGCCTCAAATGCGCCTTGGTCGCCTCTGAGGAATCGTTGAACCAAAACCGCATCGTCGAGAACTACCATAAATACAGGAGGGGATCAGAAAAGTTGGTGGGATACGAAATTTTTCTTAATCCGTTTTTGAGCAAGACGCTTTTCTGCTTGGTTTTGTTACTCTATTTCGAAGATGGTATCGAACCGGGCATACCGAAAAACGTCTCGAATGTGATTGTTCAAGTTGACAAGTTTCAATCCTTGCCCCCCGTCTTTTAGCCGTTTCTGCGCCGCAAAGAGAATACCCAAACCTGCACTTGAAATGTATTCGAGGTCTTTGAAATCGACGACCGCCGACAGCTTGACCTTGTCGAGTTCTGCTCGGGCCTTATCAACTTGAGATGCATCAAGCCTGCCGGTCAGAATGACCTTGTTATCCTCCGCAATGCGTATGTCGAACATTCTACCTCTCCAGGTTCTTGACTAATGTGATCTTACTCTTCTTCTCACTGTGCTCGTATTCAACCTTATCCAACAGCTTCTTCGTCAGGAAGATACCCAACCCTCCCGGCTTGCGTTGGTCAATGGGGAGTCCTACATCGACCCCACCGGCTTTTGAAATATCAAAGGGTTGATCTTGCCGGTCTACCATCTGAATCGTCAGTTCGCGGCCATTCTTCTTGAGCAGAATCAGTATCGCATTTTGCTGCTCGGGATTGTACTTCACCATGTTCGTGAAAATCTCCTCGACTGCGAACTTCACCGGGAACCGTGCCTCTTCCTCTACGTCGAGTTCGAGAAAACACCGATCGAGAAAATTGAAGATCTCCTCCAGAGAATCGAACGACTTGTTGAAATATTGCTCCAAGGATATTCTTGGATTGCCTGAATGGTGGAGGGGGATTTGAAATGAGCGGCTTACTTCTCCAGTTGATGCAAAGTCATCAAGCGATGAGAGGAATTTTCTCGATCAACTCGAGGATATCGCGCGGAAAGAGAACTCTCCCCAGCGCTGCCTCTCGAAGGACGTCAAACCAACGTACTTTTTCTGATTGATGTGGAGGGATAAGCCGGCTCTAATCTAGTCAACGCCTCTCAGCAAATCAAGTTATTTGGACTTGTGGATGGATGTCTATGGCGGAAGGCTGACGAGTTGATATGTTTATTGGCTTCGTGGAAAAACTACGACTTGTGTGTCGTGTTCGTCTGTCACTTCTTTTTGTCGGATCAAGCCTCCTGGTGGGCCAGGAATCGCTCGGCATCAATGGCGGCGACGCATCCCGTTCCAGCCGCACTGACAGCCTGGCGATAGGTGGGATCGGCAACGTCTCCGGCCGCAAACACTCCGGGGACACTGGTCCTGGCACTCTGCGGCTCTGTAATGATGTATCCGACAGGATCCATCTCCACCTGCCCCTGAAATAAATGGGTGTTTGGCTGATGCCCGATGGCGAGGAACAAGCCGTCGCAGATGAAATCGGTCATTGCACCGCTGCGGACATTCTTCAGTCTCACCCCCGTCACGGATTTCTTCCCATCTTCAATTTTGCCGAGGACTTCCTCGACAACCGAATCCCAGATGAACTCGATCTTTGGGTTCTTGAAGGCTCTTTCCTGCATCACCTTCGACGCCCGCAATTCCTTCCGGCGGTGCACGACGGTCACCCTTGCCGCGTGTTTGGTAAGATACGTTGCCTCTTCCATCGCCGTGTCTCCTCCACCCACCACGACGACATGTTGGTTTTTGAAGAAGAATCCGTCGCAGGTTGCACACGCAGAGACGCCATATCCCATGAACTGGGATTCAGACGGAATGTTGAGGAGCTTCGCCGAAGCGCCCGTCGAAATGATGACCGACTCGGCAAAGTACGCCGTCTCGTCAACTGCGATCCTGAACGGTCGCTTCGAGAAATCAACTTCCGTCACTTCTTCGAAGAATGCCTGAGCGCCGAAACGAAGGGCTTGTTGTCGAAAGAGATCCATCAGTTCCGGACCCATGATTCCTTTTGGAAAACCGGGATAGTTTTCGACTTCCGTGGTTATCGTTAATTGACCGCCCGGCTGCGTTCCCTCGAAGACCACCGGATTCAAGTTCGCGCGTCCCGCATAAATTGCGGCTGTCAAGCCCGCCGGTCCTGATCCTATGATAATGACTTTGTGATGATTGTTGTCTGACATAGCACTTCTCTATCGTTGAAAGATCGCGTTGTGAATGCTCTCTTGAGAATTACGGACCGCAAGACCAGCTACCCAGCTATTTGACTACGCTCGCCCGCCCGCCTTGCGGCGTTCGGGCGGGCGGGGGATGGCGCACTCCCGCCTCCCTTCCCGTGATTTCGGGCCGGGATAGCGAAGCCATTCCTCTAA
>DMMN01000084.1 GCA_003453835.1 Bacteroidota bacterium
CATAGAAATCATCGAAACAATCCATTAGTCATGAGTATTTCCATCACACCATACTGCGATGACGACCGGGAAGAACTCCTCGCTCTTTGGGCCGAGGCGCTCCCGCTCGATGCCATCACGGTCGATACATTCGAAAGCAGAGTGCTGCTGGATGAGAATTTCGATCCTGCCACGTTTCTCCTCGCGCGAGACACCGGAAGGCTCGCCGGTTTCCTTCTTGGTGTCTACGCGAAGCGGGTGCATTTGGGCGATGCCGATCCGGACGGCACGCGATGCTGGATTACCGCTCTGGGCATTGATCCCACCAACGGTCTTAACGAAATCGGCGGGAGGCTCATCAACGAGGCAGAGGCTCGTTTTCGATTCCTCGAAAAGAAAGAATGTCGGGTCTCAGGGTCCCCCCCTGGCTACTTCACTCCCGGAATTGACATCAGCGCTTACAAGCCTCTTCTCGATCTGTTTCTTTCGCATTCGTACGAGGTGTATCACGAGGCATTGAGCATGGACGCCCCTATCGCGCTCTTCGAGGTGCCGGAGATAACGAAAGAGATCCAGAAGCGATTGCGTTCGGAGGGGATCGAGATACGCTCCTACCGCCGCACCGACCTTGTCGCCTTCTTGGATTTTCTCGAAAAGCACATGCCGTCTGATTGGGTTCGCGTTGAGCGGCGCAACCTGCGAAAGATCGCCGACGGCGGCTTTCACGCCGAACAGGTGATGGTAGGAACCCGGGGAGGCAGCATCATCGGCTATTGCCAGTTCGAGGGGTCGCATTTTGGTCCCTTCGGAGTGAGCGACGAATATCAGGGAAGAGGAATCGGGACGGTCCTGCTCGCCCGCACGCTCGAGCGGATGCGCCACGAGGGGCATCACGACGCATGGGTTCTGTGGACGGACGATATCGCCGCAAAAGTCTATGCAAAGTTCGGATTCACGGAGACGCGACGATTCGCCTTGCTGAGAAAGGGATTATGAGATGGAGGTTGGATATGTTTTTCAGAAGAGCCAACAAGGGAACTGTCCAATGTCGAATGCTCAACAGAGAATGACGAAGTATTTCAACCACTTGAAGTGCGCTGCACACTCGGACGTTCATCATGGGAAGTTGGACTTGGATATTGTCTTTCCACGCGCGCCTGAACTGTTCTTCCTGTCGGACAACTGCGCAAGGTTGAGAAACCCGATATCTTCCTGTGGATGCAACGCGAGATATCGGGTTTCTTACAAGCTGCCGCTGTTCTTCAACAGTTCACTTGCCTGCCGATCTTTGTGTCGGGACGGTCGGACAACGCTGGAAATGTCCCGTGTCGAATGATGAAGTGGTTTTTCAATCAACAATCCAAACATTTGAACAACGACGATGACAACCAAAGAAACCGGCCGCACCCTCCTCGCGATCGGCGCGCACTGCGGCGACATGGAAGTGACGTGCGCGGCCGTCCTGATCAAGCAACGAAAGCTTGGGGACCGCATCTTCATCCTCCACCTCACCCTGGGCGAAGGAGGCAATCCCCAGATGTCGCCGAAAGCGTACGGCCGGCAGAAAAAGCGGGAAGCGATGGCGGCCGCGAAATTCATCGGGGCCGAAGTTGTCTTCGCACCCTACCGGGATGGTGAGCTTCCCAACGACGAACGGGCCCGTCGCTACGTTGTCGATGTCATTCGAAGAGTTGAGCCGACACACATCCTGACTCACTGGCGAGCGAGCATTCACAGGGACCATGCCAATGCCCACGCAGTTGTGAAGGATGCGGTCTTGCTCGCCTCGTTGGAAGGCTTCGTCACGAAGCATCCGCGCCATCGAGGCGTCAAGTCGGTTCTGTATACCGAGAACTGGGAAGATCCGGAGGATTTCAAACCATATCTCTATGTGGATGTGACCGGCGAGCTTGCAGCATGGAAGAAGTGCGTCACTCAGTACGAGTTCATCAAAGGGGGAATCTCCTCCTTTCCGTATCTCGAATACTACGAGGCGCTGGCGAAAGTACGCGGCGCCGAAGCCGGCAGACGGTTTGCCGTGGCGTTCGACGTCGATCCGTTCGAGAAGAAACAGGTTGTCGACGCGCTGCCGTAGTCCGCAACCGTCGCTGCTCCAATGCGTAATTGGTCGTGGATTCTTTCTTACCGCGAAAACGCGGAACACAAGAAATAGTTTCCGCGTGATTCGTGTGCTTCGTGGGTAGTTCTCATGGTAGTATAGGCCTTGTTCCTTGATCGGGCGCGGTCACGGACAAAGCCAAAGATTCATAACTTCGTCCAAGGGCGCGAGTTTCCACCTTGGCTGGATTCCTAACGCGAGCTCTTCAATGCCATACTCCATCCGAGAGTACAAAGCCGAGGATGAGGAAGGGGTTGTTGCACTCTGGAACCTCTGCCTTCCGAGGGACGAGATCACGCTCAACACCTTTCGCCGAAAGGTCATCCTGGATCCCAACTTCAACGCTCGCGGTTGCTTCGTCGCAGGAGCGCGGAAAACGATCGTTGGATTCCTGTTGAGTTTGTCACGCCGCTACCCGTACTTTGACGTGGGGCTGGAACACGGAAGAGGGTGGATTACTGTTCTCTTCGTTCACCCCGAGTGGCGGCGGCGAGGAATTGCCGACGGGATGGTGGAGAAAGCCGAGTTCTTCCTCGCCCAGGAAGGGGTGAAGGAGATTCACATCTCGGACTACACCCCGAACTACTTCATCCCCGGGGTCGATCTCGATGCATACGCCGACGGGCATCAGTTCCTAAGAGCCCGTGGCTACCAGAAACTCCAAAATGTTTACAGCATGGGGCGCTCACTTGTCGATTTCAATATCCCCGACGACATGAAAGATCGATTCCGTCAGCTTGAAATCGCCGGCTTTTCCGTCGACGTGTTCCATCCACCCTACACGCTCAGGCTCCTCGAGTTCCTGCGGAAGAACTATCCGGGCGACCTCTTTCGCGTCGCGCTGGAACGCCTCAAAGAGAATCCGGAGTGCGATGAGATCCTTGTTGCTCTTAAGGAGGAAGAGATCATCGGCTTTAGCCATTTCATGGACGAGCGCTTCGGCCCCTTCGGCATCGATGAAGCGTACGGAGGTCGCGGCCTGGGACCGATGCTGTACTATCATACCGTTGAACAGATGCGAAAGAAGGGGAAGCACAACCTTTGGCTCGCCTGGACGACGGGTCGTGCCAAGGACTTCTACCATAAGGTCGGACTAAAAGTCCTCCGCCGCCACGAGATCATGAAAAAGAACCTGGACTGAACAGAGAGGATCATCATGTTGAGAAAGGCCCAAGTGTTTGCTTTGTCGGTCGTTCTCCTGCCACTCACTTCGTGGGCGCAATCCATCAGAGTGGATGTGGATGCCGGACAATCCATTCGCTTGATTAGCCCTTTGCTCTACGGCATCAACACGGCTCGCTGGGATGAATCACTCTTTCCCGGAGCTTCGAATGAAATGCTGCTCGGTTCAGATCGGGGCGCGATCATTAAGATCAAAGCATCGGGCGTCACGTTACTCAAATATCCGGGAGGGAACGACGCGGACCACTACATTTGGAACTCCCCCTCGAACAATGCAACCGAGATGGATACGGACGAGTACATCGCCCTCTGCCGCGAAGTCCGGGCCGAGCCGTTCATCACGATCAATTTCAACGAGCCGCCGGAGCTCGCAGCCGAGTGGGTACGCTACTGCAACATCATTCGTGGCTACAACGTGAAGCTCTGGGAGGTTGGCGATGAACAGTGGGGAACGTGGGCAAAAGGCCACGCTCCGCCAGAGAAATATGCGGAAAAGTACATCGCGTTTGTCAAGGCAATGAGAGCGGTTGATCCGACCATCAAAGTTGCGACAAACGTCCCGCTCGGCCCTCATCCCGAAAACTGGACCGAACGCGTCCTGCGCGCAGCAGGCAACTATGTCGATATGCTGACATACACCTTCTTTCCCCAACAGTGGGGAAAGGAAAACGACGACACGCTCTTTGCGAGCGTCCCAAAGTTCCGCAGCCTGATCTTGAAACTACGAGAGGATGTCGAGCGAATTGTCGGTAGAGAAAGAGCGCGTACGATTCTGTACATCAACGTCGGCTACAATTCCGTGAATCACTCCCCCGGTCCGCAAACGCTGCAAATCGTCAACGCGCTCTGGGCAGCCGATATGCTCGGCACGATGGCCGAAGTCGACACTGACATCGGATGCTACTGGGCGCTGCACAATTTCTATCCGCCGCGTGGCGGCGACTATGGATATCTCTCCTCGGAAGGAAGTAACACTCCCCGGTACAACTACTACGTGTTCCCGATGTTCGTGCATCGCTTCGGGAAAGAACTGCTTCGCGCGCACTCTAGCGACCCTATGCTCTCGGTGTATGCCGGTCGGACTGGCAAGGCGCTTTCCATTGCTCTCATCAACAAAGACTCGAAACGAGCACGGAGTGTCGACATTTCTCTGAGGGACTTCATTCCCCTGGGGCGTGGGGAGGTCTGGATTCTCGACAGCCGGCGAAAGCACGAAAAGCTGCCAGACATTTCAAATGCCTCCGAGCGGTTTTCCCTCACCGTTCCTCCCTATTCGCTGATGATGGTGCGGCTCGTCGACCGAGATTCGATTCTTCCCCAACAGAATCTCGCTCCGCTCGCAGTCCCAAGCGCCTCGTCATTCTCCACCATCGGACCGCACTTCAAACCCGAAAGCGCAATGGACGGGAATCTTCATACGCGCTGGAATTCCGCTGCCTGGACAAAGTCGAACGGCGAGGAGACACAGTGGTTCCAGCTTTCCTGGAGGCGGCCACAGGAGATCTCGCGCATCGTCATTCGCTGGGGAGAAACGTTTGCGGTGAAGTNNCAAGTCTCCAATGATGGGAAGAACTGGAAGACGATCCGTGAAGTCATCGACGGTAAAGGCGGCATCGATGAGTTTGAGACGGCAACGGTCAAGGCAACACATCTGAGGATCAACGGCCAGAGAGGTTCAAAGGGTATTTCCGCATACTCGATCCGGGAATTGGAGGTTCTCTCGAGGAAATAGATTGTTCTTGCG
>DMMN01000240.1 GCA_003453835.1 Bacteroidota bacterium
TATAAACGCCTTTTTCAACAGCCTGCTAACGCTTCACCAGATTCATCACCCGGGAGGGAAAGCACATATGAACATCCTTATCTTAATAAATGACGCTCCGTATGGCACGGAAAAAGCCTACAACGCGTTCCGCCTGGCTATGGCTCTTCAGAAGGACCACCCGACCGTACAGGTCAACGTTTTCCTCATGGCAGACGCTGTCGGCTGCGGCATCGCGAATCAGACTACTCCCCAGGGTTACTATAACATCGAAAGGATGGTCAAGTCCGTCGCTTCACATGGCGGCAAGATAAAGGCATGCGGCACATGTGCGGATGCGCGCGGTATCCGAAACATCCAACTGGCGGAGGGAGTCGAGATCAGCAACATGGCTGAACTTGCTCAATGGACTATCGAGGCAGAGAAGGTGTTTACTTTCTGATATCGTGACAGCTCGGTGTTTTCAACCCACGAATCTGCACGAAGGCGGCAACCTGGTTCGTTCATGACCCGGCAGAGCATCTCTCAAGCCGGATTCATGTTTTCAGAATTCATCAAACAAGGAGCGGTAAACATGTTCTCCCGTCGCGGCTTTTTGAGGATCGGAGGTCTTTCGATCTCCACCGTCGGTATTGTCAACTCCCTCTTTTCCCAAAATCCCGGACAACAGCAATCGAAGCTGGAGAACATGGTTGCGGGCATCAAGCCGCCGACTTCTGAAGATTATGAGGCGCGTCAGGAAAACGCACGCCGGCTCATGTCAACGCACAAGATCGATGCTTTGTTTCTCATAGGCAGCCCGGACATGCAGTACTTCACCGGCATGAGCACCTGGGTCAGCGAGCGAACAACGGGAGTGATCCTCCATAGAAAAGGGAAACCCGTTTGGGTGGTCCCCGCATTCGAGCTTGAAGGATGGAAGGAGAGCATCCCCTCGGGTCATGAGATACGAGCCTGGCAGGAACACGAGAGTCCTTTCAAGCTCATCGCGGGAATCATGAAAGGCCTTGGTTCAGGAAACGGAGGCTTGGGGCTGGGTTCTTCAGTTCGGAGTTTCATCTCGTTTGGACTTCGCAGGGACGCTCCTACACTTCGACTCCTTGACGGATCAATTATCACGGAAGGATGTCGTTCGGTGAAGACCGAAAAAGAACTGGAGTACATGAATCTCGCCAACAAAATCACGAAACTGGCATATCAAGAAGGATTCAAAAACCTGAAGGAAGGAATGAGCCCCCAAGATCTCTCCGGTGCCATCAGCGCTGCACATCGGCGAATGGGTGTTAGTGGCAGCGGGGGACCGCAATTCGGCCCCAGCTCTGCGTTTCCCCATGGCTCACGCGTTCCACGCACACTGCGCGATGGAGATGTTGTCATGGTCGATGGTGGATGCAGCGTCGAGGGCTATCGATCTGACGTTACGCGCACAGTCGTCTTCGGCAAACCGAGCGACAAACAGCGTGCGGTCTGGGAGATCGTCAGGAAAGCCCAGATGGAGGCGCTCAGGGCCGTTCGTCCGGGCATCTCTTGTGAAGAGATCGATGCGGTCGCGCGGAAAGTTGTGGACGAAGCCGGTTATGGCCCGGCGTACGCGTACTTCACCCACAGACTTGGCCACGGCATTGGTTTGGAGGGACACGAGTATCCATATCTCGTCAAGGGCAACAAGTTGAGACTCAGGCCGGGAATGACCTTCAGTGACGAGCCAGGGATCTACATCTACGGCGAGTTCGGCATTCGGATCGAAGATTGTTTTGTTGTCACGGAAGACGGCGCCCGCGTTTTAGGAGGGATGGAGGCGATGGGGATTGATCAGCCGTTCGGGTGATGACAACGTGCAGGGGACCGTCGTCTCTCTTTACCGAAGCTCTGACAGATCATAGAGAATGGGGAAGATTGGTGGATACGTTCTCAATCTCTTCTGAGTAACTGCCTCGCCAGCCAAGAACTCGCGGGCGACGGACCACCTGATTCCCTTCCCATTTGTGACAGCCCTCCACGTGGCATCTTTTGCCACTATCCCCAATTTTGTGTACCATCGCGTGGCAACAAAGCTCTCTTTCCGAGGCCAAGGAGCGCAGAGAAATTGTTTGCCACACCCGGGTTATCGCGGTGTAACTTTTTCGATCCACCGATAGTAAATAGGGTTAGTTTTTCACGCGCCTGCTTCGACGGGTTCCCCCCGCGGATATGCCCGGAAGGTTCGCCGCCATCTCAACGTTAATCGGGTTTCATACTTTTGAAAGGTTTGGACATAACTCTATGAAAACGCTTGTCCTGTTCCTGCTGACCGCATTCACAACATGTCTCTCTCAAACGTTTAAGGGAGACATCATCGGAAAAGTTGTTGACGTGAGGACACAGGAGACGATACCGCTCGTAAACATCCTCGTCCGAGAAAAGGAACGAGTGGGCGGTGCCTCAGATCTTGAGGGCAATTTCTCCATTCGCGGACTGGAGGTCGGAACGTATACTCTCCAGGCGTCTGCTATCGGATACCAGACGAAGGTCGTGACGAATGTCGTCATCACAACGGGGAGAGCAACACAGGTGTTGGTGAAGCTCGAAGAGACGGCCATTGAGCTCCAGGGTCTCACGGTTCAGGCAAGCTACTTCAGCCGGGCCCAGCAATTGAGCCCCATCAGCTCGAACATCGTCGACCGATCCGAAATTCTCCGTTCGCCCGGCGGGGTTCAGGATGTGCAGCGCGTTGTGCAAAACCTGCCCGGCGTTGCGAGCTCCACCGATAACATCAATGAACTGATCGTGCGGGGCGGCGCATCCTACGAGAATCTTACCATCATGGATCATATGGAGATTCCGTCGATCAACCACTACTCCAACCAGTTCAACTCGGCAGGGCCCATCAACATGGTGAATGCCGACATGATCGAGGATGCCCGGTTTTCCTCCGGTGGATTCTCCGCGCAATATGGTGACAAGTCCTCGTCCGTTCTTGATCTAAGCGTGCGGGAGGGGGACCGGACGCGTGGACTCTCCTCGAAGACCGGATTCAACATGGCCGGCATTGGAACTCTTGTTGAGGGCGGCTTTGCCGAGAGTCGCGGCTCTTACATCCTCTCGGGGCGCAACAGCTTGCTTGAAGTCCTGGATAAGATCGTGGGGATGTCATCCATCTCAATGACTGCCATTCCCCGATACTGGGACCTTCAGGCAAAAGTCGTTTACGATCTTTCTTCAACTCAGAAGCTCTTGTTCAACGTTCTGTACGGCGACAGCAGGATATCGTTTGCGGGCGATCCCAAAGAACAGGACGAACTGCGAAAGAATGTGATCGACTCTTCGAGCGTTGAGAGTCTCTCCCCCGTCACAAAGCAATTTGCGGTCGGAACATCCCTCAAGAGTCTTTGGGGGAAAAGCGGATATTCCGTCCTGACGCTTTACGCCAACGGTACGAAGAACGACATCGATGTTTGGGAGAACTTTACGAGACGCGTCCGGGGGCCTGAAGGAGAGGTTCTTGCTCACTCCATGCTCAACAGACGAAAGGTGTTTCATAATCATTCGGATGAGTCGTTTGTTGCGGCAAAGTTCGAAGCGTTTTCTCAGTTCTTCCCGCAACATGAATTGTCGTTCGGAGGACAGGTGCAAACGGCGCTTGGGTGGGAGAACGATATTTATGTCGCCCCGGACACTTCGCGCTTCGATCTGAATCGGGATAGTATCTTCGAAATCGGCTCCGTTCCTGTTCCCTCCTGGGTCTTCAAGCAGAAGATGTCGTTTGGTGATGCCAGTAAGTACTTCCTGTTCATCAGCGACAAGTTCCAGCCGCTTCCCCGACTTTCGTTGACCCTCGGGTTGCGGTACGATCATTTCACCTACTCCGGTCATGGATCTCTGGCCCCGAGAGCAAGCGTCTCATACCAGCTCATTCCTCCGACAACGTTACTTACGGCAGCGTTCGGTCGCTACTACCAGATTCANNCGCAGCGACCGGCAGAATATCGGATACAACAAGAGGCTCGACGACATGTGGGCAGACCACTATGTTCTCGGCATCGAGCACATTTTCGACCGGGGGCTTAAGTTCAGCATCGAGGGGTACTACAAAAGTTACAAGAAGACGGTTGTCGGGGAAGACTTTGTCTACTCTGCCATCGACACCTTTTGGTCCGACCGAAACCTCACCATCGGCGAGCGGTATTCGTACGGGATGGAGATCTTTCTGGAGCAGAAACAGGTGGAGGATTTCTTCGGCACACTAAGCGTTTCGTTTTCGAGATCGAGGATGAAAGATCCGAGGGTTCCTCAGCGAGTCGACTATTTCCCGTCGGACTACGACTATCCGGTCATCATCACCGCTCTTGGAGGAAAGACGGTGAAAGGAGTACGAGATTGGCTTGATCGCGCGCCGTTCTTCGTAAAGTATCCATCCTACCTACTCCCTCTTTCCAACGAAATGGAGATCAGCTTCAAGTACCGCTACCAGGCTGGTCGCCCCTACACGCCACGGGAGTACGTTCTCTGGAAACAGGACCGGGAAGGCGGCGTCAAGTGGTCGCGCGGTTCCTGGATCGACTCAAAGGACGTCAACTCAGCACGATACACGGACTATAGCCGTCTGGACTTGCAGTGGATCAGCCGGTTCTATCTTCGCACCTGGAACATCAACGTCTATATTGCGATGATGAACGTGTTCAATACGAAGAACGTGTTCTACGAGAGTCACCGGAGCGACGGCACGAAAGAGACAACGTATCAGTTTTCCTTCTTCCCCGTTGGCGGCGTCGAGGTGGAGTTCTAGAAGCTCGGGCGTGAACACAGTGTTTTGCTACAAAGACGCCAAGGCACGAAGAAATTGATTCCTTGGCGTTTTGTGATGCTTTGACTTTCAACACACTACCTTGGTGGCCCCTCTTTTGCGGACCTCTAACGAGTTGCTGAAAGACACTTCTCTGTGTCTCCAGGAAGTGGCACAAACATTTGGGCATCGAATCCCCTTTTGATGGGGGCGCAACGATCGGCACCGCGGCACTATCCGATGACCGCCGTTCACCGACCGGAGGCGAAGTTCGCCGAAATCCGATTCTGTCGAAAAGGATTTCGGTGTAACATTGCGGCGTCACCATCCAGAGGGAATGGTCAGATGTCTGGAGTCCGCAGAAAACCGGCTCGTCAAGTTTGTCCGCATTGCGCAAAGAAGATCAAGTGGGTGTGGGTCATCCACTACGAGTCATACGGACTCACGAAGCTCGTTTCCCTTTGCAGCCGGTGCGAAAGGGTGCTCAAGATAGAGAACGGAACTCCGACCACTTCGCCTGCTTTCTCTCCTTCCGTAGTATCGCCACCCGTCGTTTGAATCGAATAGCGAACTCCCTGCCATCCCCCGCCGAACACCTTCGTACAATCGGATTCTCAGATTCAGATTTTGGACTCCTAAGGAAGAATGCTTACCTTTGTGCCGGCTTAAACGGCGGAAGACCCACAAACCGAACACACAGACAACGATCCCCGCTTCCAGAAACCATTTCAGGGCAAGACGATGGAACAAGACCGACAATCCACCCCCCTTCTCCGCTCCTTCCCGAAAGTATTCTGGGTGGCAAACGTCATGGAGTTATTCGAGCGCGGAGCGTACTACGGGATGAACTCCGTGCTTGCCGTGTACCTCACAAATTCCATACAGGAAGGCGGGCTTGGTTTTACCGAGCAGTCAGTGGGTTTTCTTCAAAGCCTGGTGTACGCGTTAACGTATATTGTGCCGATCCTCGGCGGTGCGTTGGCGGATCATTACGGCTACCGGCGCATGTTGCTGGTTGCGTTTTCCCTGATGACGGCGGGGTATTTTGTAACCGGAAACATGAGCGGATACGGCACGGTCTTCGCAAGCTTGCTGTTGATGGCAACCGGCTCCGGCTTGTTCAAGCCCATTATCTCGGGCACGATTGCACGGACCACGAATGAGGAGAATTCGGGTTTCGGGTTCGGCATTTACTACTGGATGATCAACCTCGGCGCGTTTCTGGCGCCCCTCATCGTCAGCTATCTGAAGGGATTCTCCTGGAGCTACGTGTTCACCGCCTCGTCGCTTTACTGTGCGTTGATGCTGCTTCCCACAATCTTCCTGTTTCGTGATCCCCCAAAACCCGCGAGCACGAAGAACCTCCGTGACGTTATGAGCGGCGCCGCGCTTGTGCTCGGCGATGCCCGGTTCATGCTGCTGATCTTCGTCTACTCCTGCTTCTGGATTCTGTACTTTCAGACGTTTGGATCTGTCCTCTGGTTTCTGCGCGACTTCATCGACAAGACACCCGTGAATCAAGCGTTTGCCTCGATCGGCATTCCGTTCTCGTTCGACACCGAACACGTCACCGTGATCAATGCGGGGACCATCATCCTTCTGCAAGTCGTCGTCAGTCGTGTCGTGAAGAATATCAAGCCCCTGCCGACGATGATCACCGGCATTCTCTTCGGGGCGATCGGCTTTTTCTGTTTGGCGTTCGCCGTCAACGCGTGGATGTTCATCCTCGGGATTGCGGTCTTCTCCATCGGCGAGATGACGGCGCATCCGAAATACTACAGCTACATTGGTCTCGTCGCGCCGGCCGACAAGAAAGCCGTCTACATGGGGTACGCGTTCCTCTACGGCGTCATCGGCAGCCTCGTCGGTTCGAATGTGGGCGGAGCAATGTACGAGTCGATGCTTAAGCCGCTCGTTGGTCAAACGGGAATCGAAAGCGATCTGCGAAACTTCTGGCTCATCTTTGCCGTCCTTGGCGTGGTCGCGATGATCGGACTTCTCCTCTATAATTATTTCTTTGCCGCTGACACGCCCGACACCAACCGACGAGCGCGCAGCATCATGGTCGGTGTCTATTCACTTCTCATCGTTCTCGGGACATGGTTTTTCTACAGCTCCGTCTTTGGAGGAGAGACCGTTGCCTACAAAACGATGGTGCAGGCGGTGATCATGCTGATGATCGGTGCCGGAGGTGTGACGATCAGTCGCAAGCCCAGACCATCCCCCTGACGTCAGTCACGATGCGATGGTCAAAGGCATATCGCCATCCCGGCCGTCTGCTCCTTCGTGAGAGCGGCTGGCAAACAGTTCGTCCTCAAATCCCAATCTTCCTTTGGTTCTTCCTGGGATGCACTGCACTTTCCCATGCCCAGTACACAAATGTTCGGGTGAGCAATCCTGCAAGCACATCCCCGGAGGAAGTGACGATCGCCGTCAACCCCGCAAACCCTCGCAATCTGATCGCCGGAGCAAACCTCAGGTTCTATTATTCTTCCATGGACAGCGGGCAGTCGTGGATTCAAGGCCAGCTTCCGGCGGGAACATGGGGAGATCCGTCGGTCATTTTTGATCTTTTGGGGAAGGCTTACTACGCGCATCTCTCCAATCCTACCGGCGGGTATTTCATCGAGCGGCTCATTGTTCACCGATCGTCGGACGGCGGTTTGACGTGGTCCGATTCGGTCGGCGTCGGTTACAATCCGCCGAAGCAACAGGATAAGGAGTGGATGGCGTGCGACATCACGAACTCCCCGTACAGAAACTCGCTCTATATGTCGTGGACGGAGTTCGACAAGTACGGAAGCCGCAGCACGCTCGACAGCAGCCGGATTCTGTTTTCCCGCTCGACAAATGGCGGGACAACTTGGTCTTCTCCTCTTCGGATCAGTGACGAGGGGGGCAATTGCATCGATAGCGACAGCACGGTCGAGGGAGCCGTTCCTGCAGTGGGGCCGAACGGGGAAGTATACATTGCCTGGTCGGGGCCGCTCGGAATTATGTTCGACAAATCAACGAATGGCGGCATCACCTTCGGGCCCGACCGGTTTGTTACGGCACAGCCGGGGGGATGGGATTTTGGCATCGGCGGAATCTCTCGAGCCAACGGCTTGCCGATCACGGCGTGTGACGTGAGCAACTCCCCTTTCCGCGGAACCGTTTACATCTGTTGGTCAGACCAGAGAAACGGAACGGGCAATACCGACGTCTTCCTCATCAAGTCAAAAGATGGTGGACGAACGTGGGGGAGCATCAAGCGGGTGAACAACGACGCTTCCAGCGCGCACCAGTTCTTCCCGTGGATTGCGATCGACCAATCGACCGGCTATCTCTACTGCGTCTTCTACGACAGAAGGAATACGTCCGGCAACGCAACCGATGTCTACGTCGCCCGCTCCTCCGACGGCGGCGAGAGTTTTTCGAACTTCAAAGTGAGTATGGCATCGTTCACACCCCAACCGTCGATCTTTTTCGGCGACTACATCAACATTGCCTCACACGAACGACGGATCTATCCGATCTGGATGAGGATGGACGGCACGAACTTGAGTGTTTGGACGGCTCCATTTACAGACCCGGAGATCGTCAGCGTTGCTACAGACGCCAAGGTGGCGACCGGCTTCTCTCTTTCCCAGAATTATCCGAATCCGTTCAACGCTTCCACTCGCATTCGGTTCACCCTTCCAACGCGCTCTGGTGTCCGTTTAACCATCCATGATTGCCTGGGGAGGGAAGTCTCACGACCGGCCGATGGCGATTTGGAAGCAGGCACACATACGGCTATCTTCTACGCGGACGATTTCCCAAGCGGCGTGTACTACTACCGCATGAGCGCGAACTCCTTTCAAGACACAAAGAGGGTCATCCTCATCAAATAGTATTGTCTCACTTGACCGCCCGGTAATGACTGTATGCCTCAGTTAAGAAACCTCATTCTTCTCATTCTCTCGTTCACCATCGTCTTGACCGCTCACGCTCAAGAGGAGGAAGAGGATACCCTTACGGTTGAGCTTGGTGAGGTTGTTGTAACCGGTGCGCGCGGTGGAGGGGGATCGTTGCTCTTGCCGATGGCGATTGGCGTCATCGACGCGCGGGAGTTCTCAACCAGCCGAAGGTTTGGATTGAACGATGCACTCTGGGCCATGCCGGGTGTGCTGGTGCAAAGCAGAGGGGGAGGACAAGACGTTCGACTGACCGTCCGTGGATTTGGCGCACGGGGCAACGGAGATCGCTCGAATGCCGGGACCGTCCGCGGCGTGAAGATTCTCATGGATGGTTTCCCCGAAACCGAGCCCGATGGGAGAACGTCTCTCGATCTTATTGACCTGCATGCCGCAAGCCGCATCGAGGTTCTCCGCACGAACGCATCCACCCTTTTCGGCAACGCATCCGGGGGTGTCATAAACATCGAATCGATGCCTTTCTTTTCGGAGCCGTTCATCGAAAGCAGCAATTCGTTTGGAAGCTTCGGCCTTCGGCGGAACAGTTTCCGCGTCGGCGCACCGCTGAGCTCGGGCCGGTTCCTTTTCTCGCTCTCCAACTCCGAGTTCGACGGCTGGCGTGGAAACTCCTCAAGCGCGAGCACGCAATTCCATTCCTCGGCTCGCTTCGATGTGGAGGGACTTATCCGACTCAGGCTGGTGGCAAGCGGTGCACAGAGCAGGTTTCAAATTCCGGGTCCGCTGACGCAGTATGAATTCGATGCCGATCCCAGGCAGGCGAATCCGACCTATGCGTCTCGGAATGAGCGCCGGTTTAACCGTGTCGGCCGGTTGGGATTCTCGATCTCGCGAACATCCGAAGAGGAGCACTCCTTTGAGGTGTTGGCATATGTTTCCCCGAAAGTCCTCGAGCGCTCGGAGCGGAGTACCTATCGGGATTTCAATCGGTACCACGCCGGCGGAGGAGCATCCTATCAATGGAAGCCGGCCAATATCGAATGGCAACCTCGCGTTCTTCTTGGTCTCGATGAAGCTTACCAGGATGGAAGCATTCTCTTTTACAATTTGGTGAACGGTGAGCGAGGTGATTCTCTGCGCACCAACAAGCGAGAGGGAGCCAACACCTTTGGCATCTTCGCCCAGGTGGATCTTCGCTTGTTGGAGAATCTTTCCCTCACCTTCGCAGGGAGATATGATCGGCAGACTTACATCAGCGAGTTGTTCGCGGCAGGGACGAAAAGTGCCAATGCGAAGGAGCGTCTCGAGTTCAACCATTTCACTCCCAAAGCGGCACTTCTGTATCGTCTCTCCGGTACTCATTCTGTGTACATCAGCATCGGCGGCGGTCTGGAGTCCCCGACTTTCAATGAAGTCGACCCACCCCCTGCGCTTGCAAGCGTAGAGCTCAATCCCTTTTTGAAACCGATGACTTCAACGACGTACGAAGCCGGCTTCAAGGGAGTAGAAGCCTTTCAGGGTCACCTATTTATTCGAGGCTTTACGTATTCGTTTGCCGCGTACGCCATCGACATCAGCGATGAGATCGTTCCGTTTGATGGCGGGGCATGGTTCTTCTCGGCAGGTGCGTCTCGGCGGCGTGGGTTCGAGTTCGGCTCGCATATTGACTTTCGTTATGGACTGAGCCTGCGAGCCGCCTTTACGTTTCTGGACGCGCGCTACGTTACCTACTCCAACGAGTTTGGCGATCTTACAGGCCACAACGTCCCGGGCATTCCACCAACGGTTCTCAACCTCCGACTCCGTTACGCGCATGCATCGGGGGCTCACGCTGAGTTCGACGTGGACCATATTGGTGGCTATGACGCCAATGATCAGAACACGCTGAGCGCTCCTACATCGTTCTTGCTCAATGTTTCAGCCGGATATCCCCTCCGTACGGGATCGCTGGCGGCGCAGCTCTTCCTCGGCGTCAGCAACGTAACCGACCGGAGGGTTGCGGCCTCGGCCTTCATCAATCCGACGACCAAGAGTTTCGGTGGCGTTCGCATTTCTCCTTCTTTTTTGGAGCCCGGTCTCCCCCGAAATATCTTCGGCGGAATCGACCTGCGTTTCGAGCTCTGAAACTATGAATGAAACGCCGGAGTAATCTCTCATCCTGATCCGTAATTTCGATTGAGTCTTTCCCTCTTTTTCTGTAACTACTCAAGTTGACCGCCTCAG
>DMMN01000139.1 GCA_003453835.1 Bacteroidota bacterium
GAGCGGACGGCTGGGGCATACGATCAAAGTCCTTCCCCACCACGAGGATCTCGACAATCCTTACAAACCCGGATTCATTCTTTGGGCGTCCGGAGACCATTGAACACTTCGAAGCATGGCTCCGCGCAGGCCTCGGATGGGGAGCAAAGAACCTCGAAGTTTTCGAGTTGGTAAAGTACTCAAGTTGACCGCTNNCTGAGGCGGTCAACTTGAGTAAAGTATTAAGATCCTGATTTATTTCCATCGGACAGTCCCTATGAAGCAGGCAGTGCAGGAACTGTGAGCATCGGATCGCCCGGAATGGAAGCGGGGGGAAGGAGATGATATGGTTCTCACTTCGGATGTTAAAGAAGGGATGATCTTGCAGATCGAGCAGAAGCTCTTCAGGATACTTGAGGTCGTCCGCCACGCCGGAAGCGGTCAAATGCATGGGTTCGTCGAGCTGAAGCTGAAGGACGTTCGCTTCGGGCACGTGACGGGCAAACACTTCAAGCAAGCCGACAAGCTGGAGGTCGTTGAGCTGACCAAGAAGCAGATGGACTTCCTGTATTCGGATCAGGAGTCGTGCTACTTCATGGATCCGCAGACATTCGAGCAGATCGGTATGCGGAAGAAGACCGTCGGCCACATCGAGAAGTTCTTCACGGAAGGAATGAAGATCGGCATCGAGTTATTGGGAGAGGAGCCGATCTCCATTCTCTTTCCGAAAGTCGTTGAGCTGAAGATCGCCTCTACAGGCCCCGGCATCCGAGACGGACAAGACAACACGATGAAGCCGGCGATGCTCGAGAACGGAATGGAGATCATGGTTCCGCAGTTCATTGAGACCGGTGACAAGGTGCGCGTCGAGACGGAGAAGGCGAAGTACGTTGAGCGTGTGACGGTGAAACGGATGTAGAGCCGGCCAGTTGTTCGCCGCTCACGCAAGCCCGAGGCTTTCAACCTGACGCGGAAGTCGGGGAGTTCGTCGGTCGGTCTTTGAACCACGAATGGTCGTACAACTCCGACCAGGCTACCGCAGTAAAGTACAGGAAGCCGGATGCGATCGGCAGTTGCGGCGCGTCAATCCATCCCCCCTCGGTTTCAAATTCCTGCCGGGAGACGACTTCGTGCGTAATGCCCAGCTCCGGAACGGGGAGGAGGATAGTTGCAAAGACAGAGAGAAGGTAGAAGATCGCTGTTGCCCCCCACGAGCGTTGCATCGATTCTGCCTCCCTCCCCTCTGGTGCCTGACCCAGGAGAATGCCGAGCAGACGGTTGACGATCATCCCTCAAAACGCCACGATGGGCCACCACATCTTGAATCCAAGAGCGAACCCAAGCACGAAGAGCGAATAGAAGACGCCAAACCCGATCGTAACTACTCACCTTGACCTAAGGCCCACTAAACACACGAATTACACGAACGCTAAAAACGATCACAGAACTCCTTTATGCTGAAACAAATCATTTCGCGTTTTCCGTGTGTTTCGTGGGCTAAATAGTTTCCTTTCTTTAGAAGATTTTTGGCTGAGTAGTTACGCCCGATCAACCATTTCACCTTCTGGGCGTTTTCGCCTTTTCTTAGGAGCATGCCGCCGAANNGCCGAATGAATGATGATGAACTCCATCAGCATCACAACGATGAGGTTCGTGACCATCAACTCGCCGAATGTGTACGGCGCGATTCACGTGATCAGGAAGACGCCCGCCAGCGCAAAATCAGGAAGAGCGGAAAGAAGTCCTGAACGGGAGATTCCTCGGTCGTCTTTCCTCGTGCCGCTGACGGGCAGCCGCTTCACGACAGAAGGGTCTCCACATACCGCGCGATCGCCGGCGAAGCTGTCAAACCGGGCGAGTCAATGCCGATCAGGTTGATCAGGCCGGGAAGACCACGCTCCCGTTCATTCAGGATCAGAAAGTCTTTCGGCAGTTCCCCTTTCCGCTGGAGCTTCGGACGAATGCCGCTCATGTCGGGCGTGATGTCTTCATCCTGAATGGCCGGCAGGATATGGCGAATCGATGCAGCGAAGGCGGCGCGCTTCGATTCGGCTACAGAATAGTCAAAGTTGGCGTCGGAGAGATATTCGACGTCGGGACCAAACTTCAGCCTCCCTCCTAAATCGATCAGGGCGTGCACGCCGAGTCCTTCATCTCGCGGCACGGGATAGACCAGTCGCGAGATCAGCTTTGCCTTTGAGGGAACGACGGCAAAGTAAGATCCTTTGGCGAACGAAAGGCGGTACCCCACCTGATCAATATCGATTCCCGCCATGGCAGCGACGCGATCGGCGTAGAGTCCCGAGGCGTTGATCACGACCTCGCACGTGAAGGAGGATTCGATTCCGCTTTCCCGGACTGTGATCTCGTATCCGCCGGAGGTGCGTTCGATCTTCACGACTTCACATCTCAGTTGGACTGTGGCTCCGTCGTTGGTGCTTTTATGATAGAAGTAGTCCATCAATTCGTGCGCGTTGATGATTCCCGTGAGCGGCGAGTAGATTGCTCCCACCGTTTCGATATGCGGTTCCATCCGGAGCGTCGCGTTCTTGTCGAGCATCTCGAGCCCGACGCCGTTCGCAAGCCCGTTTTGATAGATCGACTCGAGCCGTTTCAGCTCCTGATCGTTTGTTGCCGTGATGATTTTCGAAATCTGTTGATAGGAAATTCCGTGCTGCCGGCACAGGGCATAAAGCTCGTCCCGACCTTCAACACAGAGCCTGGCCTTGAGTGAGCCGGGCTTGTAGTAGATTCCAGCATGGATCACCTCGCTATTCCGACTTGAAGTTTCCAACCCGTACTTCTCGTTCTTCTCAAGGACGACAAGGTGTGAGTGCTTCTCTGAAAGTCGCGCGGCTATTGCCAGTCCCACCACACCCGCCCCAACGACGGTTATCTCGAAGTCCGGCATGTTTCTCCTTTCCTGTTCCTGAATGTTCGATTTGTCGGTACGAAAGATGGAAGGCGTCCGCAAGATAGCAAGAAGCGTGCGCGTTTACAAGCTTCAGCCAATTTGTCTATCGTTTCATTCATCCCCCCTCCCCCACAAAAATCCTTGCTTCCCTCCTTCCCTCTCATTAAGTTAAGCCCACTTCCAATTCTTCCATCCTATCGAATCGCCGCTCACATCGTTTTTGAAAAGGAGTCTCGAACAATGCGTTTGATCGCACGCTTTCTCCTCTTGCTGATCTTCGCCACCTTCATCATACCTTCCATCGCCGCCCAATCGGCGAAGGATACAACAAAGAAATCCGAGCCGAAGTGGGACGTCACTGCTAAGCACGGACCGGCACAGGACATTGATATTGAGACAACCGAGGGAACCTGGATGGCTGTCGACGTCAGTCCGGATGGAAAGTGGATTGTCTTCGACCTTCTCGGCGATGTTTATCTTCTCCCGATCGGCGGCGGAGAAGCGAAGCTCCTCGCCGGAGGCCCCTCGTTCGACGTCCAGCCGCGATTCAGTCCGAATGGAAAAAAGATCTCTTTCACAAGCGATCGCGACGGCATCGATAATCTTTGGATCATGGATCCCGACGGCAAGAATCTCAAACAGATAACGAAAGAGAAAGAGCGTCAGGTGAACAACGGGGTCTGGACCCCGGACGGTCAATACCTGATCGGGCGCAAACATTATCGGAACACGCGTTCACTTGGTGCGGGCGAAATGTGGCTCTTCCATGTTGGCGGCGGAAGCGGACTCCAACTGACCAAGCGCCGGAACTGGCAACAGGATGCAGGCGAGCCCGCTCTCTCACCCGACGGTCGCTTCCTCTACTACAGCGAGGATGTTACGCCGAGCGGATTCTTCGAGTACAATAAAGATCCGAACGGGATCATCTATGTCGTTCAGCGACTTGACCGCGAAACGGGAAAGAGCGAGCAGTACATCAGAAACGAAGGCGGCTCCGCCAGACCACAACCCTCACCCGACGGCAAAACGATCGCGTTCGTCCGGCGCGTCCGGCTGAATTCCGTCCTTTACCTCTACGATACCGAAAGCGGGAAAGAAACGCCCGTCTTCGACAAGCTTGACCATGATCAGCAAGAAGCGTGGGCGATCTTCGGAGTCTACCCGGGATTCTCCTGGACGCCCGACGGAAAGAGCATCGTCATTTGGGCGAGGGGAAAGATCTGGAAGATTGATGTCCCAAGCGGAGGGGCGACCGAGATTCCGTTCAAGGCAAAGGCAAAACACTCCATCACGGAAGCCGTGCGGTTCCCACAAGAGGTGGCGCCTGAAAAGTTTGGCGTGAAGATGCTTCGCTGGGTGACGGTCGCGCCTGATCAGAAGTCCGTGGTCTTTGGGGCGCTTGGGAAGCTGTGGATTCGCCCGCTTCCAAACGGCACGCCGAAACGGCTCACGAGTGATGCACGAAATCTCGAAATGCATCCATCCTTTTCCCCCGATGGNNTCGTCTACACGACCTGGAACGACGCCGACCACGGCGCAGTCTACAAGGTCCAAGCCGATGGGAAGAACCAAACCAAGTTGACCGACAAGAAGGGGACGTATGCTGATCCCTCTTTTTCGCGCGACGGTACGATGATCGTATACCAACGCACCGGCGGTGACGATTTGCGCGGAACCCTCTACAGCAAGGAACGAGGTATTTATTGGATTCCGGCGGCA
>DMMN01000142.1 GCA_003453835.1 Bacteroidota bacterium
CAACGGCACGCCAGTCGAGTGCTATTTCAGCCCGTCGGACCGGACAACGAGCCGGATCATTACGGCCTTGGGGAACGCACGGCATTCGATCAACTTTGCACTTCTCACATTCACGCGTTCCGATATCGCATCCACTCTCAAGAGCAAGAAGGATGCCGGCGCGAAGGTTCGTGGAGTTCTTGACAATAGCACGGATACCGGAACTCAGTACGGATATCTGACATCAAACGGGATGGAGATCCGGCTGGATCCGAACGCGGGATTTCTCCATCACAAGTATGCGGTGGTCGATGCAGAACGGACCGACCTCTCAGGAATCGTCATCACCGGATCTCACAACTGGTCAAATTCGGCGGAGCGAGATCACAACGAGAACACATTGATCATCCACAGCAATCGAATTGCAAACCTGTACCTGCAGGAGTTCGCAGCCCGGTACAAGGAATCAGGAGGAACGGACAACATCGTCGTCCGTCTCGAATCTCCCCTCGATCCGCTNNGAACTACCCGAATCCATTCAATCCGCGGACGAGGATCGAGTTCCAAGTCGCGGGACATGGATTTGTTCACCTTGAGGTGGTGGATGTGTTGGGGCGGGAGGTGGCAGTTCTCGTTGAACGTCCGATGGAACGCGGCACGTATGGGGTTCTCTGGGATGCCGGCGGAGCTCCGAGTGGTCTCTATTTCTATCGACTGCAAATGGGGACGTTCGTGGCAACGAAAGGGATGATGCTTGTTCGTTAGAAGCGACGCGGTTTCTCGTGCGAGCCTTGCTTTTGGTTCTTCGGTTAACAATCTTTGCACGTAACTACTCACCTTGACCTAAGGCCCACTAAACACGCGAATTACACGAACGCTAAAAACGATCACAGAACTCCTTTATGCTGAAACAAATCATTTCGCGTTTTCCGTGCCTGCCCCGACAATTTTCCGGTCGGGGTCTTTCGTGGGCTGAAGAATTTCCTTTCTTTAGAAGATTCTTGGCTGAGTAGTTACCTTTGCACAATACTAAAGAGGTTCCTTATGAAGAAGATTTTGGTCGTGGATGATGAAGATGCGTTTCGACAAGGGGTCGCCACCCATCTGAAGCTTGAAGGATTTGACGTTATCGAGGCGCGGGATGGGCTGGAAGGGATCGAGAAAGCAACGACGCAACTCCCCGATGTGATCCTCACCGACGTGCAGATGGACAACATGAACGGATTTGTCATGGTGGAAGAGCTGAGGCAGATCGAAGCGACATCGCTGATTCCGGTCATTGTCATGACCGGTGCTGCCGCCGCAGCGGGGGCGTGGGACGCGGATATTGCGGTTGAATACCTGGAGAAGCCGTTTGACCTGGACGATTTGACGGAGGCGATCAAACGAGTTCTCCCATCGTGAGTGCGGGGCGGCGAAGACCGCTCCACGTGACCTAGGAATGCAACGTCGAGCTTGCTTTTCGGCTTTGTGTTTGGTACAATCACGCATCCATTACATCAAGAGGGGGCTTGCCTTTGAAGAAGATCTTAGTTGTCGATGACGAAGCATCGTTCCGGAAGTCGATCGCTTCGCAACTAAAGCTCAAGGGATTCGGGGTCTTCGAAGCCGAAGACGGATTGATGGGACTGGAGATCGCGACGAAGCACAAGCCCGATGTGATCCTTTCCGATGTGAACATGGACAACATGAACGGCTTCATGATGGTTGATGAGTTGCATCAAGACCCCTCGACGGCATCCATTCCCGTGATCATGATGACGAGCGCGGCGCAGGCCGCAGGAGCATGGAACTCAGACGTCGCGGTTGAGTATCTCGAAAAGCCCTTCACGATTGCAAAACTGTTGGAGGTGCTTGGAAGACTGCTGAAAAAGTGACGCGCGACTTCTCTCGCGCGTCCCGGCCCGAATGGAGTGCGCCCGTGCCGAGAGGGTATTGTTTGCACCCCACTCCTTGCCTTTCTTCCCCCCTTTTCTTACTTTGGTGAAAATTTTTTTCCTCTCAATGGCCCGAGGTACGGACGCGGTCTCTCGGAACTCCCCACATGCCCCGGTTCACCCTGGTAGAAATACGCTCCCTGTTTGCCAATTCGGCCGACTTCAACGAGATGTTCGACGCATTTGAAGATGCGATCGAGCAGAAGTGTCAGGATGTCGAGCTTTATCGGGTACTGTTCTGGAATCATTCACTCGGCCCGGATGAACTTTGTTTGTTTGGTGGGAAGCTGGCGCAAGAGTTCCCGGCTATCGGCTATGACGTCTATATGTGGCTTGCGAGCGTCTTTGAAGTGACCTACTCTTCGTATGACAACTTCGAGCTCGCCATCAAGTACTACCGGAAAGCTGCCGAGGTGAAGCCGAGCGAACCCGACCCGTACCTGGACGCCTGCGATTGTTACGACCCCGATTTGAACATTCCGCCCGTTGATGTTCTGCTCGACTTTCTGAAGTCCGGCGTACACCACGTCGGCAACAAGAAGACCTTGCTGCTGCGATTGTCCAACCTCTATCATCTCATCGGAGACGAAGAGCAGAGTCTCCACTACCGCGAGCTCGCCGAAGACATCGACCGGACGAAGAATTAGTGCCGTTTCCAGAAAGAAATATTATGTTGACGAACACTTGTCAAATGGGAATCGAGCACTATTGCCAAGCTGAATGCAGAATCTCTCTTTAGAAGTCAATAAAATGAACGCGCCCCTCGTTTCTTCCTCTCGCGGGTACCTGTATCTGTGTGTTGCGGTTTTCTTCTGGGGGGGTTCGGCTTCCGTGGCAAAGTACCTCTTCACCACGCGCTATGATACGCTGATCATCACCCAGACACGCTCGTCGCTCTCATTCGTCCTGATTGCCGCCTACTTCGCATTGCGCGACCGGTCCGTCTTTCGTATCCGCGTGCGCGATCTCTACCGGTTCATCCTCATCGGTGTCATCGGAGTGGCGGCGACAAACTTCAGCTACTATTCCACGGTCAGAGAAGCGACGGTGGCGACCGCAATCCTCATCCAATATACCGCACCGGCGTTTGTGATGATCTATCCCGTTGCCATCAGTAAAGAGGAGGAACTGAACGGGCTGAAAGTCATCGCGCTTCTCCTCGCTCTCGCCGGCTGCTATTTGGCCGTTACAGGAGGAACGGTTGGGGAGATCAAGTTGTCCGGTTGGTCTCTTCTGAGCGGCATCGCTTCATCCCTCTGCTTTGCGTTCATGTTGTTGATGTCTAAAAGTGTTCTCCGCCGCTATTCCGTGGCGACCATGCTGACCTATGCGTTCGGTTTTGCGGCCCTGTTCTGGCTTTTCGTCAATCCGCCTTGGGAGATCGCGGTAAAAGGATATACCCTTGCTGACTGGGGCATCTTTTGGGTCTTTGCCATCATTTCTATCCTCATCCCGCACGCCTTCTTCACGATGAGCCTGAGTCGGCTCGAGGCAACGTCAGCGGGCATTGCCGGCACACTGGAGCCAATCGTGGCGATCGTGATTGCGTACCTTGCACTGGGAGAAACATTGAACGGTGTCCAGGCGCTCGGCGGCGTGGCAGTGGTTGGAGCCGTGTTGCTGCTCCAGTTGAGACACGACCAATGGAAGCGTTTGGTGAAAGGCGGCGCCAATGCGAAGTGAGCGGCGGCTTGCCAGGATGGACTCGGTCTTGCGGCGGCGCCAGCCCGATCTGACGGTGGTGATGGAAAACATCCATGATCCGCATAACGTGAGCGCGATGCTGCGTTCCTGCGATGCCGCAGGCGTTATGGCCGTGCAGTTGCTCTATACGCAGGAGAAGTTCCCACGGATTGGCAAGAAAAGCTCTGCCAGCGCGGGGAAGTGGGTTGAGCGGAGGCAGTTCAAATCGATCGATGCGTGTTATGAGAGATTGCGCGCCGAAGGTTTCCGGATCTATGCGACGCATCTTGCCGAAGGATCGGTTTCACTCTACGGTGTCGATCTGACAAAGAAAGTCGCAATCGTCTTCGGCAATGAGCATCGAGGTGTTTCGGATGAGGCGGCGCGCAAGGCCGACGGCCTTCTTCAAATCCCGATGGTGGGAATGATTCAGAGCCTGAATGTGTCGGTCGCGTGTGCCATCACGCTCTTCGAAGCGTTGCGAGAGCGACTCGAACATGGTTACTATGAAAGACCGAGGTTCTCCGAAATCGAGCTGAAGAAGCTCCTGGAGGAATGGGCGAAGAAGTAACGCCCGGCCTCGAGAAAGTTCGCGTGTAAGTGCTGACGTAACATGCAACCATCCGAGAATCCAGCAGGACTTCATTGTAAGTGGTTCCATATCGAAGTATATTGAGGCCGACAGAATATTCGACGCGCGCGCATGCGAATCCGGCCGGAGACAGCTCAGTTCCTCAGAAAGCTTGAACGATCCTCGAAGCGGAAACTTCACTATCCCGACGAGGTTGGCCGGCTTATCGATCTCTCGCGAGAAATAAACGCGCCGAAGGCTTTTGAAGACGCGATCTTTCAAGCCAAGTTTCTCGCGAAGTCGTACGTCGTGATGAAACGAATAGGCAGGGAAGGCCAGGGGTATGACAGGCTCGCAATGGAATTCCAATCGAGCCTGGAGAAGACCATGGCGCTCCTGAAGGTCATCGTAGAGAAATCGCCCGGCGAATTCAGAAAACGGTTTGAGGAGTCCTTCTTTTCGTTGGAACAGGATGCACTTTCGAATCTTATGAAGCTGCTCGTCGATCTCTCGGCGGTCAAGAACTGGATGTTGGACGGCAAGCCGCTTCCATGATCGCCCGCGCGCAAAGATTGAAGCTTCCGCGTATCGATCTCCCACCCGGATCTTCGGGCGGTTGAAACAACCAATTGCACAGAACTCCGAACACTGACTTGGAATCTGAACAGGAACTCCGCCGGCTGTTCTCCATCGCCGTTCTGGCTCTTGCGCTGTTCGCGGCGTTCGTTGTTGTCGAGCCACCAGTGACCGTGTTCGCCTACCTTCTGTTGGGGGCGGGATTTCTCTCTCTTATCTATCTCGTCATCGGCGCCTGGATACTCCTGCGAAAACTCACTTCGAAAGACAAAGGGGCTTCGTCACTATGATGCTCGTTCTATCCCGGTTGCGACAATTGTTTCGGTTCGTCCTCTCCCCGACTCTCATGGTATCGCTACTTTATCCCGCCGTTCTTCCAGCGCAGGCCAAGCGACCGCCCGATCAGCCGGTCGTCAAACCGGGCATCGACGTTCTTCGAGCCCGCAACTTCGATCTTCTGCGGGGAAAGCGGGTCGGGCTGATCACAAATCCCACAGGCATCAGTGCTGACGGGGAGCAAACGGTTGATATCCTCTTTCAGGCAAAGGAGGTGAAGCTCGTCGCTCTGTTCGGTCCAGAGCACGGAGTACGAGGGGACGCCGAGGCAGGCAGATATGTCGATACCTACACGGATGACAAGACCGGTCTCACGGTCTACTCGCTCTACGGAAGAAGTCGGAAGCCGAGCCGCGAGATGCTGCGAGGTATTGACGTCTTGGTGTATGACATTCAGGATATCGGCGTGCGATCTTACACCTACATCTCCACGATGGGTCTGGCCATGGAAGCTGCGGCGGAGAACGATATCACCTTTGTTGTGCTGGATCGGCCCAATCCGCTCACGGGAGATCGTGTTGAGGGGCCGATGCTCGATTCGAAGTTCAAATCATTCGTGGGGATGTTTCCGATCCCGTACGTGTATGGGATGACGGCTGGCGAGCTCGCGGAGATGATCAACATGGAGGGATGGCTCTCTCCGAATTCGGGGCGAACAAACGGAGGCCAGTGTAAGCTTGTCGTCGTACCGGTGGAGGGGTGGAAGCGTTCGATGTGGTGGGATGAAACCGGTTTGATGTGGGTGCCGACGTCACCGCACATTCCTCACTGGCAGACGTCTATCTTCTATGTACTGACCGGGTTGCTTGGAGAATTGGGTACGGCGAATCAGGGAGTCGGGTACACGCTGCCCTTCGAGCTGGTCGGTGGAACCTGGGTCGATGGGCTTCGGCTGGCAGAGTATCTCAACAACCAGAGGATGGGCGGCGTGCTGTTCCGCCCGCTCTGGTATCGACCGTTTTACTTTGACACCGCAAGCTCACGGTATCAGGGTGTCCAGATCCACATCACCGACCGGAGCAAGCTCAACATGACGGAGGTGCAGCTCACGATCATCGACGCGTTGAGGAGGTTGTTTCCGGAAAAGGACATCTATGATCGCGCCAAACCTGATCGAAGGGAGATGTTCGACAAGGTCGTGGGTTCCTCGGATCTCCGGAACGACATGTTGAGCAACGTGAGCGTCTCGGAACTCATGCGCAAACTCGATGAACAGCGGGCAACGTTCATGATCAAACGAGAAAAGTACTTGCTCTATGAATAGCGCGATCCTCCAATTCCTCACCCTCCTCGTTATCGCAGTTCAGTGCGTCTCGATTGCAGCGAGTCAGTCTGTGAGCCGTCCCGGCTTCATCTTCCTTCCGTTCGAGGATAAGTCCGATTTTGAAGGGAAGTGGGACGTGGGGACCGACGTTCCGAGATTTCTCAGTGCGTACTTCAAGGAGCGGTTTCGCGTACCGAGCATCTCGCCCGTGCTCGTGAAGGATTTCATGAATGGACGAAGGGCGGCCGCGGCCTCACTTGACGATGTAAAACTCTGGATGGAGCTCTTCAAACGGTTTCACCTCCGCTATCTGATCGCGGGAACGGTCGATCAGTTTGACGTCAGCCGGTTTATGACCGGACAGCCGCTCGTCGGAGGCTATGAAGCGTTCAAGGGTGAAGTAAGGATCAGCTACGTTGTGTACGACCTGGAGCGAACCGCGGTCTCCTCCTCGCCGGTCAGTGTGAGGAAGGGCGAGGCGGCAGGCGAGTTTGCCGACCGCTCAATGACGCTCACGCTCTTCGGCAAACCGTCGGATCGAACGATCGAGTTTCGAGACCTCGACAAGATTGCATTCGGGTCGGAAGATTTCAACGGCACCGTTATCGGCCAAGCGCACTTTCGGCTTGCCGAGCATGTTTCCGTCGATCTCGAAAACGCCCTGAAGCCGCTGAAAGGATCGAACCTGAGTTCTTCCGACAGCCTCCTGCTTTACGGGCAGAGTCTCGATAACATCTCGCTTTCTCTGAAGCCGGTGATCATCACGGGAGCCATCGTCTTTCTCGAGGGGAAAAGCGTTTTCATCAACCTTGGAAGCGATGATGGGATTTATGTCGGTCAACACCTCGATGTGTTCGATGAAGGACGTGAGTCGACGCGAAAGAGAAAAGGAGAGATAGAGATTCTCGATGTGCGCGGTCCACATCTCTCGCACGCTCAGATCTTGATCGGCCACAAAGAATTGAAAGTGAAGGATAAGGTGATGGTCACCCTGATTAAGCCTTGATCAGGTGTTCGAAGGGGAGGAGTGTGGAACGGAAGAAGCTCGATTGCTATGTCTTTCCTCATCCACTTCTGTCGTAGCACAACGATGTGCCGGGAACGCAACGACACTTCCGCGAAGAGGCACACGGGATCTCTGAAACCTCGTTGCAGCGCGCTCAACC
>DMMN01000030.1 GCA_003453835.1 Bacteroidota bacterium
CTTGACCTAAGGCCCACTAAACACGCGAATTACACGAACGCTAAGAACGATCACGGAACTCCCTTATGCTGAAACAAATCATTTCGCGTTTTCCGTGCCTGCCCCGACAATTTTCCGGTCGGGGTCTTTCGTGGGCTGAATAATTTCCTTTCTTTAGAAGATTTTTGGCTGAGTAGTTACGACTCTCACCTTGACTTAATGCTCACTAAACACGCGAACTACGCGAACGTGAGAAGCGATCAAGGGTCCCTTTCTTCCATAGAGTTTTTGCTGAGCGGTTACATTCTTCCTTGAAATAACAACGTAGTGTTTTCAATGGCAATTCTTGTCGCGAAGAGCCGCTCCATAATCCAGCCCCAGGTGCGAGAGTACGTTTCTCCGACAGACATCCGTTCGACGCGATCGAGATTTTTGCCTTCCCTCAGACTGCTACTTCTCCTCCGGTACCCTTTTTCGATTCCCAATCCGTCAAGTTCACCTCAAAGTCTTTCACCGTTGCTTCGGGCGTTGACTACCACAACACGGACAATGGGAAAAACCATCATCGCCATTGCCGTTGACATGAGCGGGTAGAAGATATCAATCATCGTATCGAGACGAATGTAGAGGTACGTACCGATGAATAACATCAGAGCACCCAGCAGAAAAATGAAGAGGGAAGCCTGGATCGGTGGGAATCGATAGGCTACGAATCCTGCAAGGAGCAGGCTAAGGACGCACATCCAAAACGTCGTTGTGTCAGATCTCTTCAAGACCGCGCCAGTCACGATGCTTTCAAGGGAGACAGCATAGGCCCTGTCCGGCGTCATCGACCACGCCATCTTTCCCGCATTGCTCGTGAGGAGAACCATTTTGCCTTTGACTTTTTCCTGAAGCTGAAGTGGGGAGATTGCAAGCCATGGCGAAGGTTCAGTGGCTGTAGGCCTTTTGAAAACCATGTACTTCAATGTGTCCCTCTTGGAACCGTCAAACTCGACACGCTCCGTTCTGCTCATCGGCCGGCCACCAACACTAACTCCCCTTCGCAAGGATTCTCCCCGGTGAACGACGAGATCACCCACATCCGAGACCGTGAACCGGTCACGACAATAGATCCATCCCGTTTTGGAAACAGGGATTGATAGATCACCGAGCCTCACTTGATTTCCATCTCGCTCTGCCGCCAAGGTCACGGGATAGCCCTGGAACTTCCTGAGCATTTCCAATGTGACATCCCCAAAAGGTCTCAGCGAACCGAGAACTGGATGACGCATGAGTTCCACTCGACTCAGTGTGGGACCTTTCCACAGCTCGTGTTGATCCGTCCACAGAGCGCCGCGGGACAGGGGAACCTCACCCGTGGAATCAGCAAATGTGAAGCTCGTTCCCCTGGTCATTCCAAAAACAACAATTTCTGTTTTCTCCAGAGATCGCAGAAGATCGAGCGTTTCCCGATCAAGCGTTAGATCCTCAAGAGGGATCAGAACGACCTTAGCCCCTCCACGTTTGAGTGTTTCGGCAATATCAAGGTAGTCTCGAAGATGTGCGTGTCGGTCCGTCGTCTGTGTGTAGTGATGCACACGCACAGTGGCCGCAAAAGCCTTCATCGTTGGTCGGCCACCGTAGTATGCTCGCACAGTTTCGTACAAATTGTCGTTAATCTCGTCGTCGCGCACTGCTCCGGTACGCGAGAGAAGAGAGATGAGGACCAGGATCGCCACTCCAACAATGCAGAGCGTTCCCGGAAGGCTCTTGAAAGTTGCGCGCATTCTTGAGATCACAGCCTCACCTATCTCACCGAGCTTTCCTGTAGAACGAAGATCTAGAAGGCGAGGCAGCGCACGGACAAGTGCTGCGAGTAGAGGAATTAGCGAGCCGAAAGACAGGGAGAGCAGCATCCAGAACAGCCACCGGGTTTCGACGCGCACGGATAACCAGAGCCGGGGATACTCTGCAGCAAGGGGCTTGCTTACGAAAATCGCCAATAGAGCAAAACTTGCCGCAAGAACAAAATACGCAATAAGGTACGATCGTCGTTGCTTGATGTTGTTGTTCATCGCATCTGCTCCCCGGCTACTTCTGGTGACACGGGGTAGCTCAATGGAAGTTCGGTCATCTCGATCTCTTTCGGCTGTCGAAGTTCGATCGTCGGTGAAAAGAGCGTCCCGACAAGAAGCACGACAAGAAGTAGTAGAACGGAATCCGCAACGAGTTTAGCAAAGTCCCTTCGCGAAGTCGCCGACGGAAGTGCCGGGCGAGAGCTTGCATTTCTCTCCGCGGATCCTCCGGGCACCCTTCGCTTTTCCCCCCCTCCGTGAGCAACAACCGTGTACGCATCCTCATCGAGGTGATCCAACGGAGGTGCGTTGTGCAAGTCAAAGCGAAGGCGAAGCGTGAACCGGAAAAAGGTCCGGCAGTCACTGCAGCCGGCAAGATGGGTAAACAACTCGGGCGTTACGTGATCGGCAAGCTCGTTGTCGGCTAGTTTGCTGATACGAAGTTCATGCTCTTCGCATTTCATGGCTTCTTCCTCTCCTCATAATAGGGGATAAGTCTCTTTGCAAGCGCTTTCCGTGCCTTGTAGATTCTTGATTCGACCGAGCTGAGAGTGTGGCCGGTGATAGCTGCAATCTCCGAGTACGATAGTTGCTCGTACTCCAGCAAGATTAGGACTTCGCGATACTCCGGCTTTAGTCGGGCGAGAAGTTGTTGCACAAGATGATGCTCTTCGTTGCGCATAATTTCCTCAAGCGGGTCCTCGCTCTGCAGAAGTTCCTGATCGTCCAGCGAGCCATTGTTCCTCGCATGTCGAAATCGTCCGAAGACTTCGTTCCGCGCAACCGTAAACATCCAGGTTCTCACGGAACCGACGTTTCTTATGTCTCGGGCAGTTCCGTGGAGCTTCAAGAAGGTGTTCTGCGTCGCGTCTTCGGCTTCAGGCTTGTTCTGAAGAAGGCGAAAACAGTACCTGTAAATCGTAGAGTAGTGGCGTGAGTACAGGCAGGCAAACGCGTCAGAATCGCCCTCCTGAATGCGGTACAGAAGCTGTTCGTCTTTGTCTGCTTCGAATTTGCGGATGGCGTTTAGATTTCGCATCTCGCTCCAGAATGATCCGGGCTTACATCATCTAGGTGTCTGTCCGAGTAATAGTTATTTACAGGCGTCGGGAGTAGGCGATGATATAGTATATTTGTAGAAACAATGTCAAACACATCCTTGTGATCACCTGTCATGGCCAAGACCTACCGCCCCTATGAACCGGACCAGATGTTCCTGATGCCGCCGTCACTGACCGACTGGCTTCCGGCCGGCCACATGGTCTATTTTATTCGAGAGATCCTCGATACGATCGATCTGGCGCCCATCACCTCAGTCTATGAGGATGAGGAACGGGGGCACCCTCCGTACAACCCGAAGATGATGACGGGAATTCTTCTCTATGGTTACTGCAACGGCATTACGTCCTCGCGGAAGCTTGCCCGGCATACTCAGGAAGATGTTGCCTTCCGGGTTCTGGCCGCCAATAATCAGCCGGATCATCGGACGATCAGCGATTTTCGCAAAATCCATTTGAGCTCACTTCAGCATCTGTTTGTGGAGGTTCTTCAGTTATGCCGAAAGGCTGGTCTGGTCAAATTCGGTCATATTGTCCTCGATGGGACAAAGATCAAGGCCAATGCCTCCAAACACAAAGCCATGAGTTATGGCCGCATGAATAAGGACCTCACCCGGTTACAGAACGAGATCAGCGCGCTGCTTCAGGAGGCCGAAGAGACCGACACCCGTGAGGACCAGAAGTACGGCCACGACAAACGGGGAGACGAACTGCCCGAAGAACTCACCCGCCGTGAAACACGCTTAGCCAAGATCAAGGAGGCCAAGCGGGCTCTGGAAGAGGAAGCCCGAGAGCAGGCCCGCCATGTTCATGATGATGACAAGCCCCAACCGCCTTCCTCTGCGAAAGAACTGCCGTTGCCGATGGCCAAAGTCAAAACGGATGTAGATCCCAAAACCGGCAAAGAGCACGTTGCCGACCGGGCACAACGGAACTTCACCGACCCTGATTCGCGGATCATGCCGTACCAGAAAACGTTCGTCCAGGGCTATAATGCTCAAGTCGCCGTTGATAGCAAACACCAGATTATTGTGGCCACCGATGTTACGAACAACCCCACCGATGATCCACTTCTGCCGGCGATGGTGTCGCGGTTACCCAAAAAGCCGAAAGTGTTCAGCGCCGATGCCGGCTATTCGGTAACCGACAAGAACATCAAATACCTGAAGAAGCGGCGCATCGATTCCTACATCGCTGTCAAAGGCGCAAAGCACGATCACCTGCCAGGTCCGTCTCCACGAGGACGTATCCCTCACGATCTCACGATCAAAGAACGGATGAAGCGCAAGCTCCTGACCAAAAACGGGAGGCATCTCTACGGCCGACGCAAGTGCATCGCCGAACCGCCCATCGGCCAGATCAAGCATGTGCAAGGGTTCCGGCAGTTCAGTCTTCGGGGCCACATCAAGGTGAGGGCGGAATGGTTCCTCGTAACTGCGGCACACAACCTCAGAAAGCTCTTCAAAGCCTGTTGTCAGAGGCCGAAGAGGCGATTGCTCCTGGCAACTTAACGAGGCGCACCAGGATGTCAAAGAACAGAACGTAAGAAGAAACACTGACCGATCGGGACTACTCCCATCCCGGTGATCGGGTTACCTTCAAAACTGATTACTCATCGGATGCACGAGCGGCACGTGTCCGATCACGAGCAACCCATGGACGAGCACAAGCTATGGAGCGATGATGGGATTGATCTTCGGCCTTGGGAACTCGAAACGGCGCACCAACCACGATCAAGAGACACAGAAGGACGAACAAAAATGAGCTATGGATTTTCGAAGACGGTGGCGCTGTCGCATGAGCAAGCCATTGTGAAAGTGACCGAGGCATTGAAGCAGGAGGGATTTGGCGTCCTCACCACAATTGACGTAAAGGAGACGCTGCAGACAAAACTCGGCGTCGAGTTCAACAAATACGTCATTCTGGGAGCGTGCAATCCGCCGTTTGCTCATCGGGCGCTTCAGGCGGAAGAGGAGATCGGCTTGCTGCTTCCGTGCAACATTATTGTGTATGAGCGGGAGAATGAGACGGTAGTCTCCGCATTCAATCCGATGTCGATGACGAAGCTGATCGACAATCCCGCGATGCTACCGATTGCGGAGGAAGTCACTCAGCGCCTGCGACGAGCCATCGAGGCCATATAGCTCAGCATGCCCACAATCGTCCCCCGTTTCGCTTCCGTCCACTCCCCTCTTCTAATCTTTCAAGCCCTGCCCCAGTAACTGGCTAAAGGTCGCCTTCGTCTCCGTTGAGACCGGGCTGAAGGCAACCTTTTACTCCTGCAATTGGCCAAAGGTCGCCTTCGTCTCCGTCTAAACCGGGCTGAAGGCGACCTTTTACTTCCGGGAGATGAGCCGGTTTACTTCAGCAACAACATCGGTCGTCGTGCAACATTCCGCATGCCATGATGGTCTGTCGTGGT
>DMMN01000031.1 GCA_003453835.1 Bacteroidota bacterium
TACGGTTGTAAGGAAACATAAGTAGCAATCCACTACGTTGGTGTGTTGTTCATCTTTTGTCGTGCGAGAATCTCGATTGTCCGGATCTTGTCCTTGTAAACGTCGTTCCGATTGGCCCGTTCGATGGAAAGCGCGGCGTCGGTATTTCCTTCCCACCGGCGGCAGAGATAGATCGGTTCATAGATGCGCCCGATTTGATACTCCCGTGACAGACGGAGCGCGACGGCGTAGTCTTCTCCGTAACTGACATTTGGCAGGAGAACCTGCCTGAGCAACGCCGTGGCAAACGCGCGAGGCGCGCCCAATCCGTTGATGCGCAAGGCGTTGTTCCTTCCGTTGTCAGGCGTCCACTCTTTGTGGTCGATGATGCCGGGTGGGAGTTCCTCCAGATTCATGTTCACAAGCCTGTACGAGCCGATGACCATCGCGTAGTCTCCACTACGGAACGCGTCGAGGACCTTCTGCAGCGTCTCCGGCCCGCTGTAGATATCGTCGGAGTCCAACTGCACGGCATATCGACCGCAATGTTCCGAGAGGATTCCTTCATTCCAACAACCGCCGATTCCAAGATCGTGACGCGTGGGGACGATGTGCTTCACCCGTGCGTCGTTCGCTGCAAGTTCCTCAAGGACCTTCGTCGTCCCGTCGGAGGAGTGGTTGTCAACCACAATCACGTTGAAGCTTGCGTCGACCGTTTGCCGGAGAACGCTCTGCACCGCGTCGCCGACCGTCCGTTCCCGATTCCTGACAGGAATGATCACGCTCGCCTCAACAGGAAACGTATCCCCCGACTTCGGCACGGGCTTGAACACGGGAGCGAGGTATGCACCAATGTTCTTGAGATGCCCGGTGGCGACGATTTCCATTTCCTTCTGGACTGCCTGGTTTCTTGGATCGACATAGTCGAACAGCTTCTCTCCCGTCTGCCGAAGATCCGATTCCACTTTCGTATAGAGGGACTCTTGAATATGAAAGAGCGGATGATCAACCGACACCTTTAGCCGGACATCGTACACTCCCGCAAAGCCCAGAGGTGGAACCTCACCAAGTTTCGTCAAGGCCGATCGTACTGCTCTCACAGAAAAGAAGAGCAGTGCCCCGAAGTCGAATCCATCCCGGATGCTTCCAAGCTGATAATCGTTCACCGGATGCTCGGACCGCGTTCCATTCTTTACCTCATAGTAATCCGAATAGCAGAGTCCTGCCCCTGTCTGTTCAGCGACCGCGACGAATCGCTCGAGCGCTGCCTGCCCGAGCTGAATCTCTTGCGATTGGTTGATGAAGAGAAGGTAGTCGGTAGACGTCTTCGAGCGCAGTTGGCCGAGGGCTTGCCCGGAGGCCGGCGTCCCGGATACGATACCTTCGCACTTACGGATCGATCCCGTATATTGGCCGTTGTGGATGATGAAGATCTTCTCCACCAGCGGCGAATCAACAAACTGCCTCAGGGTAGATTCGAATTGCGGAAGGGGTGTGAAGGGGAGCGAGACGGTGATGTTGCTCATGATCTGTTCTTGATTGGTGACTGCTCAGCGAAAGAAAGAATAAGAATCAGTAACTACTCACCTTGACCTAAGGCCCACTAAACACGCGAATTACACGAACGCTAAAAACGATCACAGAACTCCTTTATGCTGAAACAAATCATTTCGCGTTTTCCGTGCCTGCCCCGACAATTTTCCGGTCGGGGTCTTTCGTGGGCTGAATAATTTCCTTTCTTTAGAAGATTTTTGGCTGAGTAGTTACCTTGATTGATTGAATTGCCAGAAGGACGGCTCCGTAGGCGGGAGGCGACTCTGGAGCGATGATCGAGATCTGCGGCATGGAGAACGTGATCTTGTGCTTCAAAACCGTCGATAAGACGCTTTCGGAAGTGATCACGCTGCCGATGAGAGCAAGCGGGACTTTCTGACGAGCGCCCGTAGATTTCTCGATCTTCAGCAGCAGAGCGCGGACGTGTTCAGAAAGCTCAAAGGTCGCTCTGTTCAGAATCCGAGCCGCCTCGACATCATCTTTCTCCGCCGCCTGGATGACCAGCGGTGTCACTGCGGCGATGTCGAACCCGTCTCGATAAACGGCATTGATGAGTTCTTCCTGGGTGGAGAGGTCGAACTTCCTCGCGATAAGATCGGTGATGAGAGTCTTCTTTCCCCGTCCGTCCAGGTGTTTCGTCACGGCATTAAGCGCCTCCCTCGCAATGGCATAGCCGCTTCCTTCGTCGCCGAGGATTCTTCCCCATCCCCCCACGCGATGAACATTCCCCTCCGGATCTTTTCCAAATGCAATGGAGCCGGTTCCGGCGATGAGTATGATTCCCGCCTTCCCTTTGAACGCTCCCTCAAGAGCGATGCGGGCATCGCTTTCGATAACGATGTCCTTCAGCTTGACCTTTTTCTTCTTCGCGTGCTCGACCAGCCCATCCCTCATGCGTTGCTGGTCACCCGCTCTCCCGGCCCCCGTTAATCCCGCAGCGATCGATTGGACATCGTCCATTGAGCACCCGACCTGGCTGCAGCACGCTTCGGCAAGCTCGAAAAGAACGCCGGCGGCTTTCTCGACGCCGATGATTTGAAAGTTCGACGCTCCACCGTTTTCTTCGGCGAGCACAGTGCCTTTGAGATCGGCAAGGATTGCTGCCGTCTTGGTGCCGCCGCCATCCATTCCTATGACGTATTGTCTTTTCGGCATAAAAAATTCACGAGAAAGTAGCCATTATTGGAGGGAAAAGCAAGGTGAGCTCTGCAAGAAGAATCGTCTGATGCCGAAGGGGGCGACGCGGTTCTGAATTTGAAATTGAAAACTTAAGATCGTAGCTTGAATCGGTTTTGTCCGCCACGGACGCTCGATCTTCGTCTACCATTCGCAAGAGGAGAACGACAACAGAATGAGAAGCAAGAAAAACGACTCACCGAAACGATCCGGGATGAAGCGGAGAGACTTTCTGCAGGTTGGCATGCTTGGAGGCGCGGCAGTTCTTGCAGGCCCCGCGTTGCGCGTCTCAACATCGGAAGAAAAGCCTCACCCTTCTTCTGCTCCATTCGAGTTGGAGGAAGTAACGATCCCACAACTTCAGGAAGGAATGAAGAACGGCAAATACACCTCACGCTCCATTTCGGAACTGTACCTTGCCCGCATCGACGCGATCGACAAGCGCGGCCCTTCGGTCAATTCCATCATCGAACTCAATCCGGATGCGCTCGCAATTGCCGATGCTCTCGACAAAGAACGCCAGGCAAAGGGTGCACGAGGACCGCTCCATGGGATTCCTCTTCTGCTCAAGGATAACATCGACACGGCAGATAGGATGAGCACGTCGGCAGGATCGCTCGCCCTTGCCGGCTCGATTGCCGCAAGAGATTCCTTCGTCGCTCGCCGCTTGCGTAAGGCGGGAGCCGTCATCCTCGGCAAGACGAATCTCAGCGAGTGGGCAAACTTCCGTTCGACACATTCCACCAGCGGGTGGAGCGGTCGGGGCGGGCAGACGAAGAATCCATATGCTCTTGACCGCAATCCCTGCGGATCCAGCTCGGGATCGGGCGTGGCTGTGTCGGCAAACTTGTGCGCGGTGGCGGTCGGGACAGAGACCGACGGATCGATCGTTTGTCCTTCCTGTTCAAACGGCATCGTCGGGATCAAGCCGACGCTTGGTCTCGTGAGTCGCTCTGGCATCATTCCGATCGCGCACAGTCAGGACACGGCCGGACCGATGACGCGCACCGTCACTGATGCCGCCATCTTGCTCGGCGCGCTGGCGGGGGTGGACCCGAACGATGCAGCGACGAAAGCGGGCGGCGGCAGGTTGCACACCGACTACACGAAGTTCCTCGATCCGAATGGCCTGAAGGGGGCACGGATTGGAGTGGCGCGCAAGTTCTTCGGATTCAACGACGAAGTCGATAAACTGATGAGCGATGCAATCGACTCGATGAAGCACGTTGGAGCCGTCATCGTCGATCCCGCCGACATTCCGACGCAGGGGAAGTTTGACGACTCTGAATTCGAAGTACTCCTGTTTGAGTTCAAAGCCGATCTCAACAAATATCTTTCGGGATTGGGAGCGAATGTGAAAGCCCGGAGCTTGAAGGATCTGATCGAGTATAACGAAACCAACCGCGCCACAGAGATGCCGTTCTTTGGTCAGGAGATTTTCCTTAAGGCCGAGGCCAAGGGTCCGCTCACGAGTCGGGAGTACAAGATGGCCCTGGCGAAGAATCTCCGGCTGTCTCGCAGCGAGGGATTCGACGCAGTGATGAACAAGCGGAAGCTCGACGCGATGATCGCTCCGACAGGGGGGCCGGCCTGGACGACCGATCTGTTGAATGGTGATCATTTCACGGGAGGGAGTTCCAGTCCCGCCGCGGTTGCCGGATATCCGAACATCAACGTGCCGGTCGGGTTCATCCATGGTTTGCCGGTTGGGATTTCGTTTTTCGGAAGGGCGTGGAGCGAGCCAACACTTATCAAGCTGGCGTTCGCGTATGAACAGGCTACAAAGTTTCGAAAGCCGCCGCAGTTTCTGCCGACGGCGAACTTGAGATCGTAATTCGTTTTTCAGATGATGAAACCTTCTCGGGTCTCGCGGGGTTTACTACAAGCGGGACTTCCGGTGAACAACCGAGAGTTTCGCTGTGACTTAGCGTTGTATTTGATTTTCCCACATCTATCGAGGAGTATTTGATGAGATACCGTCTGACAGTTATTCTGACCATGCTCGTACTCGCTGCGACCGTGATCGGAGCTCATGCACAATCGAAGAAGGCGCCGAACTTCGCTCTGAAGACCGCCGATGGCAAGACGCTTGAGCTTGGAAAGCTGAAAGGAAAAGTGGTGTTGATAAATTTCTGGGCTACGTGGTGCGGGCCGTGCAGAAGGGAGATTCCGGATTTCATCGAAGTATACAACAAGAACAAGGCGAGGGGATTCGAGATCGTCGGCATCGCGCTCGATGATGACGGCTGGTCGATTGTCCGACCGTTCGTGAAGAAACTCAACATCAATTATCCTGTTGTCGTCGGCGACAACGACCTTGTCACGGCCTACGGAGGATTTGATGTCATCCCCACGACCTTCCTCGTTGATAAGAGCGGAACGATCGTCAGCCGGCACACCGGCGTCATGACGAAGGCACAACTCGAATCGCTCCTTAAGAATCTTTTGTAACAAAGAGATCCGTTCACGATGCGAACTTGGAGGAAGAATCCGTCCATGCCAAGATTCAAGTTTTCGATGCTGGGCGTCATTGGATTCATGCTCATGACAATCCCCGCTCACGTGTTTGCGTTCCAGGGATTCGGCGGGGGAAACTCGAGCGCGGGAAAAGTCCGTACGGAATCGAAGCTCTCCGTTGATCGAGCCCCTGCGGGCTCGTCGTTCAAGGTCGCGATTGTGCTGGACATCGCGGAAGGCTGGCACATCAACTCCAATACGCCAACGCATGATTACCTCATCGGGACGGTGCTTGAGTTGCAGCCGAAGGAAGGGATCATCCTTGCCGATCTTCGATACCCGAAAGGCGAGGACGTCAAATTCGACTTCTCAGAGGATGCGCTCAACGTGTACGAAGGCAACACAAAGATCTTCCTCACCCTAAAGCTCTCGAACAAGTTCGCGCCCGGGAAGGACACACTTTGGGCAACGCTGCGCGTTCAAGCCTGTAACAACGAGATTTGCCTCGCGCCGTCTTCCATCGAGATTCTCATTCCGATCGAAGTCGTGGCGGCGGGTGAACAATCGACCCCCATCAACGAAGAAGTCTTTTCCACGTATGTCAATCAAGGAAGCGTCTCCCCTCCCGGCTCTTCAACAGACCTCGGTGAGCTTTTCTCCGAGCAGGGGACATTCGCGGCATTCCTCGCGATCTTTCTGGTCGGCCTGGCGCTCAATCTGACGCCGTGCGTCTATCCGATGATGTCGGTGACCGTCTCCTTATTCGGCTCACAAACCGAAACGAACACTGCAAGGGTCTTTCTCAAAGCTCTCATTTACGTCATCGGTATCGCGACAATGTATACCGTGTTAGGCGTGAGCGCGGCTCTAAGCGGAGGGCTCTTCGGTAGCTGGCTGCAGAGTCCCTGGGTCCTCGGCGGAATCGGCGCGTTGCTGATCGGATTGGCGCTGAGCAGCTTCGGACTGTATCAGATTCAGATGCCGTATTGGCTCACGAGCAGGCTCGGCGGAACCACCGGCACGGGCCTCATCAGTCTTTACATTTCAGGTTTAGTCGTTGGAGTATTTGCGGCTCCGTGTATCGGTCCGCCGGTGATCGCNNGAACGAATGTTCGGGGTCATCCTCACCGCTGCCGGCTTGTTTTACGTTTCGCTGGCTTTCCTTCCGAAGTATTCCGCGTTCGTGATTCCCCTCGCTCTCCTTGGTGGCGGAATCTATCTGGGATTTGTCGAGCCTTCGGGCAAGGAGAAGAAAGGATTTCGGCGCATCAAGTGGGCGTTCGGAATTGTGGCGGTTGGGTTCGGCCTGGTGTTTGCGAACGCGTTGCGTGAGCCGGGCATCCGTTGGGAGCCGTTTGCGGAATCGAAAATCGAAGCAGCAAGATCCGGTGGCCAGCCAGTGATGATGGACTTCTACGCCGATTGGTGCATCCCCTGCCTTGAGCTCGACCGGAAGACGTTCACAGATGTTCGAGTCATCGACGNNGACGAAGGAGTTTGTCCGTTTGAAAGTCGATCTCACCCACTTTGACTCCCCTGAATCAGAAGCCCTTCGGAAAAAGTTCAACATCGCCGGAGTCCCGACGATTGTCTTTCTTGACGGGAAAGGCGAAGAGGTCGTATCCTCGCGCGTCGTCGGCTATCTTCCTGCGCAGGAGTTCATTGAGAAGACGAAAGCTGTGGTGGAGGGGCTGTAACTCCGAAGAGCAATGGAAGGCGCCGGCCCCACCCTGTTTTGTCGCCATTCGAGGAGGGAACAACATACCCTTCTTTGGAAGTAACTGCCAACCACTGATGGCGCACCCCCGCCAGCCT
>DMMN01000061.1 GCA_003453835.1 Bacteroidota bacterium
CCCATCTTCCAGATGAAGAATCGGGATCGGCTCGCCCCAGTATCGTTGCCGGGAGAACAGCCAATCGCGAAGCTTGTACTGGACTGCGCTCCGCCCGACGCCCTTGCGTTCCATCCAATCGACGATCACTTTTTTTGCATCGGCCGTTTTGACGCCATTCAGGGTGACCTCGTCGTTTGCCGAGTTCATCCCGATTCCGTCATCAACAAAGATCTCAGGAGCATCGGGACCACCATCGACGACCTTCACAATCGGGAGATCGAACTTGCGAGCAAATTCCGCATCACGTTCATCGTGGCCCGGAACGGCCATAATCGCACCGGTCCCATACCCCATCAAGACGTAGTCGGCGATCCAGATCGGAATGTCCTTCCCGGTCGCCGGGTTGACAGCGTGCGTGCCCAGGAAGACGCCGGATTTGTCTTTCTCGATTCCCCGTTCCAACTCGCTTTTCAGAGAGGCCTGCTTTTGGTACTCTTCGACAGACGTCCGTTTCTCAACCGAGGTCAATGGTCCAACAAGAGGGTGTTCCGGAGAGAGAACCATGTAGGTCGCCCCAAAGATCGTGTCGGCGCGTGTCGTAAACACACGGATCTTCTCGTCCCTGCCGCTCAGGGGGAAGTCGATCTCGGCGCCTTCCGAGCGTCCGATCCAGTTTCGCTGTTGTTCGAGCGTTGAGTCCGGCCAGTTGAGATTCTTCGCGTCCTCCAACAACCGTTCGGCATACGCCGTAATCCGCATCATCCACTGCCGCATCGGTCTGCGCTCGACCGTGTAGCCTTTCTCGGTCCATTCCGCCACTTCTTCATTGGCGAGCACTGTGCCCAAGGCTTCGCACCAATTGACGGGTATTTTCGCGACATAAGCCAGCCTGAACTGTGCCAGGTAGTCGTGTTGTTCCTTCCTCGTCATCTGCTTCCAGTCGGTGGACGACAGTCGTTCCCCGGAGGGTAATTCAACACTTCCCTTTTCGGTTAGTTCATCTGAGAGGGTTTCGATCGGCCGGGCCTTTCTGATGCGCGGATCGTACCACGAGCTGTAAATCTTCAGGAAGATCCATTGGGTCCATTTGTAGTATTCGGGCGCGGTGGTATTCACTTCGCGGGACCAATCATAACTCAGGCCGAGCATCTTGATCTGACGCCTGAATGTGTCGATGTTTTCTTCCGTTGTTACATGTGGATGGATGTTTGTCTGCATCGCATACCGTTCGGCAGGCAACCCGAAAGCGTCCCACCCCATGGGATGAAGCACGTTGAAGCCTTTCATCCTTTTGTGTCTGCAGAAAATGTCAGTGGCCGTGTACCCTTCCGGATGCCCGACGTGGAGGCCGGATCCTGAGGGATACGGGAACATGTCAAGGACGTACACTTTGGCCTTGCCCATTTCTTCAACGGTTTTGAAGGTCTGGTGCTTTTCCCAATACGCCTGCCATTTCTTTTCGATGTCTAAGAATTGATACTTCATTCTCCGAAACTTGTCCTTTCTATGCGATGGAGGAGCTCAGATGCAGAGCGAATGTAGCAAATACCTCCCCCAATATCAACGAGAGTTGTCCTCGCGAAAAGTCGGGTCAACGCGGCTCTCGATCTGGGATCGAGAAGAAGGCGGGTTACAGTGCTCTCAGCACGAGCATTGTAATATCGTCTGACTGAGGTGTGCCTCGTGTGTAGACATCGAGGGCCTCTTGGATCTTTGAGATGATCTGCTTCGCGGGGAGTGTGCGTATTTGCTTGAGCAACTGCTCGAGTCGCTCCTCGGTGAAATCTTCGTTCCTCGCGTTCATCGCCTCGCTCACACCGTCGGTGAACATTACGATGAGATCACCGCTCTCGAGCGTCACCGCTCCTTCGGGATACGGGCTCACCGTTTGCATCAGTCCGAGGATGATCCCTCCGATCTCAAGCCGCTCGACCCCGCCATCGGCGCGCAGGAGGAAGGGAGGATTGTGTCCGGCATTGACGTATCGAAACGATCTCGTCTCCAGGTTGAGCGAGCCCCAGAAGAACGTGATGAATTTTCCCTGGCCCGTATTGGCGCAAGTAAGATTATTGATCCGGCTCGTCGCCTCGGACAAACTGAGTCCCATGGGTGCAAACGCTCGCAACGATGCCTGCACATTCGCCATCAGGAGCGCGGCCCCCGTCCCCTTGCCGGAGACATCGCCGATGACGAAGACATATTCGTTCGGGGATATCGTCACAACGTCGTAATAGTCTCCCCCGACTTGCTTCGACGGGATGTTGCTCGCGGCAATGTCGAAGCGATGTATCTGCGGTAGCGTCCTCGGCAGCAATCCCTGTTGAATTTCGCGTGCGATGGCAAGCTCATCCTCCATCCGTTGTTTTTCGAGGGTCTCGTGGAACAGCCGGGCATTTTCGACGGAAATGATCGCGAGGTTCGCCAACGAATAGAGAAACTCAAGGTCGCCGGCGTTGTAGGATCCTCCGCGTAGCCGTTCTCCGAGAAGGATCGCTCCCTTTACCTGATTCTGAATCTGCATCGGGATGACAACCTCAATCCTCAGCTTCCGAAGTTCCTCAGCGGTCTGTCTGAACTTCTTCTGTTTTGCGAGATCCTCCGTCAGCTCGGCCGTTTTCAGGAAACAGATTTGCCTGAGGACATCCAGGGAGCCCATCGGCGCATCGAGTCGAGAGGCGACGATCTTCAACGATCCATGTTCATTGAGACAGATCGCATACCGATTCACCCCTATTTGACCAAGCAGGGAGAAGGTCAAGAGACGAATCACCTTGTCGGCGTCGAGGACGACATTGAATTCTTTGCTCAGGTCAAAGAGGGTGTTCAGCTCCTGGAATTTCCTGTCAAGATTTCGATTGGCCTCTTTCAATCGGTCGATCATCAACGCCTTCTCGATGGCGGAGCCGGAGAGGTTGACGAGGGAATTGATGAGCTGTTTGTCCGTTCTTGAAAATGCACGTCCCGCGAATCGACCCCCCAGAGTCAGAAAGCCGGCGACGTGTCGCTGTGTTACAATGGGAATGAGCAGCTTCTGCTCATGGGACTTGAAGAATCCGACCCATTCCCGACCATCAGGTGCGATCCGATCCACGGCAGTGATTGTGCGCATTGGCTTGTCGATGCTTACGGGCTGTCCGATGAGCTGAGGATCAAGGCCTTTTGCGTTAACGATCTCGAACGATCCACGTTCGCGTTTGAGCAACACCATCCCCTTCGAAACGAGCATCTTCCCCATCACGGTCAGGAGCACCGTCCCGAGAATAAACTTCAGGTCGAGCGAAGAGTTTACGACGTTGCTGAATTCGAAGAGAGGGAGAATGTCTGAGGAAGGGTTTTCGCGCCGCGTAGATGTTGGGGGCATATCTGTTCGGAGAGAAAAGGGATTCGGAGTCAACCCCGAACGATCGAATTGCTGGGGGTCAGATACTTGATCAGCCGCACCTCATTCCGCCTTCCCGAGGCGTAGCCGTATTCCACCTTGTCCATCAGGGTACGCATCAAATAGACACCCAGTCCGCCGCGCCGATACTGCGCAAGGTGCTGTTTCAAATCGGGGAGCTTTGCAGCGCCGGGATTGAACGCTTTTCCCTCATCGATCACGCTGACCTGAAACGTATTCTCGTCCGTTTGGATTTCGATCTGGATTTCCTTGTCCGGGGCATTTTGATAAGCGTGTTTGATCACGTTGGTGCAGGCTTCATCAACCGCCAGGACGATTTTTGAGGCCTCATCGTCCGAGAAACCACATTTGCGCGCCGCTTCCAAGACGAATTCCCTCACCTCGAGCAAGTGATCGGTTCGGCTTTGAATGGTCTTTCTCAATTTCTTCGCCATAGACTTCATTCGTGCATGGGAGCAGTTCGGGGTGTTACAATCCAGCGTGGTTCCAGGAGCCTACCGTCTTTCACCAAACTTCTTGACGGCTTCCAACTCGTCTTTGTAAATCTCATAGAGGATCGGGAAGCCAAGCAGATCGAACACATTGTAGACCTTTGGTGACATGTTCGTCAGTTTGATGTCGCCTTGATTCTTCCGCACGTCCTCAATGAACGCCATGAAAACGCCGAGACCGGCGCTGCTGATATAAGAAAGATCCTTACAGTTGACGACGATGTTGAACTTCTTTTCGTTCAACAGTTTCTGGAATGCGTTTTCGAGATCCGGAGCTGTGTGCGCGTCGAGGTAGCCCCTCAGATCGATCACACTGACTCCTTCGCCGTCCCGGTGTTGCACTTTGAACTCACTCATGGTGGTATGCTCCTTCTTGATTCAAAACAAGGCGAGGCTGAATTCTCTTGCTCACTGCACCTCCGATTGTCCTACCCATTTGATCACCACGAGCGTCATATCGTCCCCATACGAGGAATCGCCCGTGTGGTTTCTGATTTCGGCGAGAATTATTTGCTTCATCTGCTCGGCGGGAAGATATCGCGCCCCGAGGGCGGCTTGCACGAGTCGATCAAAACCGAACTCCTCGCCTGCTCCGTTGCGGGACTCATTGATTCCGTCCGTGTAGAAGATGCAGACGTCGTCCTTCTTGAGATCTATCGTTGTTTCCTGCGTGACTTCTTCGAACAGCGCGTCGTTCGTAAGTCCGAGCCCGATCCCCGTCGGACGCACAAGCTCCACCGCGAGGCCCGATATGTACACCAACGGACAATGCCCTGCGCGTGCCAGGGTCAACTTCCCCTGGCCGAGATCGATGATGCCGTACAGGAGGCTGATGAAGGCTTTCTTCTCCAGACTATCTTTGAGCGCCTGGTTCGCGCGCACGAGCAAATCACGCGGCGACGTGCAGAGCTTGCTAAGCGACTGGAATATACCTTTTACTTCGGCCATATAAAAGGCGGCCGAGACTCCTTTCCCCGACACATCGCCGACAACGACGCCGAACCGATCCCCGTCCAGTTTCACGAAATCGAAGTAATCACCCCCTACTTCCATCGACGGCTCCGAAACCGCCGCAATCTGCAGGAACGGGTGTTCCGGAAGCCGCTGCGGCAGGAGGCGCCGTTGCATCTCTTGCGCGACCATCATCTCTTGCTGATAGCGCTCGCGCACCAACGACTTCTGAATGAGCTTGGAGTTCTCAATCGCGATGGTGACATGATCTGCAAACGTCGTCATCACATCAATATCGTCCTGGTCGAATCCGAATTGAAAATCCTTCGTTGCATGCAGAAATCCGATCAACTCGCCATGAGAGACAAGCGGCACGCTTAGGAGCGAGCCGATATCAACTCCACGTTTCTTGATGTATCTTGTCCGACGGTCTGTCGAGACATCGTCTATGAGTAACGCCCGCTTCGACTCCATCACGAGCCGGCGGAGTGAAGATTCACTATCGACCGTAATTGCGTTAATCTGCTCGGGCGAGATGTTCTTCAGCGAGACGACGTCAATCCTCACCTCTCCATTCGAGGCCGGCGCCTTGAGCAATTCCAACCACGCACTCTTCGCGCCCACGACCTCGAGCGTCATGTTCGTAACCGTGTTCAGCAGGTCGTTGAAATCGAACACTTGCGTGACCAATCGACTGAGGTTGTGAAGTGACGTGAGCTCGGATTGCTTTCGCTCGAACACATCCGCGGTCGGCAGATGAAAGAGCGTGGTCACGAACGCCATCCCAAAATAGACGGCTCCGAACATCGCGTTCAATTGAATGAAACTCTGGAGGGGCTGATTGAACATCCCCAGAGACCGATCAATGAGGGTCTGCTTCGAAAACACGTTCAGCCCAACGAACGAGACGAAGAGGAGCGCACCATAGACAATCGAATAGATCTTCTCCCTTCTTGAAAGATAGACGATCCAATTCTGTTTGAAAGAATTGATGACGATCAACACCAGGGCGAGAGGAAAGAGAATGGACGCCACGAGATTCCCCTCTGCCGGTATCAGCGGAAGAACGGAGAGATTCGTGCAGATCATGAGGACGAGATATATGACAAAGTTCCTCTTCGTTCCCTTCTTTCGCTTGCGAAGGATGAGGTCTTTGATCGTCAGGAGCGTGGTAATCGAGAAGAGGCCGAGGGAAACGGCGAGGAGAAGGGAAAGCAGGTTCCCGACGGCACCGCGCGGACCCACCGATGCTTCTTCGCCGTTCGCACTCGATTGGGTGACAAAATAGATGGTTGCCGTCAGGAACAACACGACGAGCGAGTAGGCAAGCAGTTTGCCGATATTCTTCGGAATCGCAACTGCCTTCCCGATCCGGGAACCCCGAACGTATAGGTACAGGAGCAAAAACGCGGCCAACACAGCCGCTTCACGAATGTACGCCGCACCGCCAATGTCAATCGTTACCGCCCTCTCCGCCACGTCGTACACGAATACCGACAGCAAAAGGAGCAGCGATCCGAGGATAACTATGATGTTCTTCAAACGCGACATCAACACCCTGCTCTCAACTTGGTCAATGATTGCGTTTCAATTGCCTGTAGTAATTCGGTATTTGAGCGCGAAAGTTGCGCCGTTCTCCGGATTGCGCGTCGTCCAGGACAAGACCGGTTAGCCGGCACAGACGCCTCGTTTCCCAAAACGCAAAGACCACTACCGGGGATTCTTCAGAATCCCCCGGAAGTGGTCGGCAATTGTAGAATCGTGGTCAATCG
>DMMN01000133.1 GCA_003453835.1 Bacteroidota bacterium
GCGATAACCGCCGGATTGCGCGGGTCGTCCTCCGGAATACCAGCCTCCACTTTGCCAACGAGGTCCGCGCCGACATCGGCAGCCTTTGTGTAGATGCCTCCACCCAACTGAGCAAAGAGAGCGACAAAGCTCGCACCGAAACCATATCCGACGATCAGGAGCGGAATCTTCGTCACGTCCGCCGTGACATTCATCGATTCGATGAGCCAGAAGAGGCCACCCACGCCCAGGAGACTCATAGCAACAACGAACAGGCCCGAAACGGCGCCTCCTCTTAGAGCGGTCTGCAGCGCGGAATTGAGATTTTTCGTAGCGGCGGCCGCAGTCCGGATGTTCGCACGGATGGCCACCCACATTCCCATATATCCTGCTGCAACAGAACAGGCCGCACCAAGAGCGAATGACAGCGTCGTCCAGAATGCCAATGCTGCGGGACCTGCAGGATCATGTTCCGTTCCCGCACGAACAAATGCATAAAGGATATAGATGAGAGAAGCCAATGCCACCGCAAGATAGGCGATAGTCCGATTCTGCCTTCTCAGGAATGCCTCCGCACCGGTCTTGATTGCATCCGAGATCTCTCTCATCTTCTCAGATCCCACGTCGCGCCTCATGACGTCGCGAATGAGATAGACCGCGAAGAGAAGTCCGACAACACTGATCGAAAGTACGAGCGCTAATTCCATAACCTGACGAGAACTCCTTCCAATGTAAAGTGAAGTGTTTAGGAATAGTGGTGTTGACTAATCGGGTTCTAAGTCGTCCATATTCAATGTTCCATCAGGATCACATTTGTCTGCATCGAATGACTGGCAACGTGCCCTCCGCCGTCACTGGATAGCGGAAACAAGCTCCGGGGCCGCTTGAAGCTCCCCTTCCCACCTGGCGATGACGACCGTTGCAAGGCAGTTTCCAACGACGTTGATCGTGGTCCTCCCCATGTCGAGAATCTCGTCGACCCCGAGAATGACTGCCACTCCCTCTAACGGAAGCCCGAACGAGGCAAGAGTTCCTGCAAGAATAACAAGAGAGGCACGAGGCACTCCTGCGACTCCCTTGCTCGTGAGCATTAGGGTTAAGACCATAAGAAGTTGTTGTCCGAGAGTCAGATCAATACCTGCTGCCTGCGCAACAAAGACCGCGGCCAAAGACAAATAGAGCGAAGAACCGTCGAGATTGAAGCTATAGCCGGTCGGCATCACGAACGCCACAATGCGTCTCGGCACCCCGAACGCCTCCATTGCCTGCATGGCTTTCGGGAGCGCCGCTTCGGAGCTCGTTGTGGAGAACGCGATCATAGCCGGCTCTTTCACCGTCGTAAGAAACTTCCTGATGGGAATGCGCGCAACAAGCATGATCGGTAAAAGGACAAGAACAACAAACACGGCGATGGCCACATACATGGAAAGAATCAGCAGGCCGAGATTGATGAGCACAGACAGGCCTTTATGCCCGACCGTAACCGCTATTGCGGCACCCACCCCGATCGGCGCATATCGCATCACAATGCCCGTGAATTTGAACATCGTCTCAGCCAGGGAGTCGCAGAACGAAAGCATCACCTTCCGTTTTTCTTCCCCGATCATCGCCAAACCGATACTGAAGATGAGCGTGAACACGACGATCTGAAGAACTTCGCCTTCCGCTGCCGCCTGGATGAAATTCTGAGGAACAAGGTGTACAAGGACGTCCGAGAAGGATTGTTGTTTGGCCGCGATTTCCGTTACAGGGGCTGCGGCCTCGAGATTTACCCCAACACCTGGCTGGATGGCATTCACCACCACCAGGCCAAGCGCCAACGCGATGGTGGTGACGATCTCAAAATAGATGAGGGCTTTGAATCCCATCCGCCCTATCTGCTTCAGATCGCCGTGGCCTGCTATCCCCACGACAAGCGTGGCGAATATCAGAGGAGCGATGATGGACTTGATGAGTCTCAGGAAGATAGTGCTCAGCGGCTTGAGGCTTACGGCCGTCTCCGGCACAAGCCATCCAAGAGCCAATCCGATGGCCATCCCGATGAAGATCGATTGCGTTAGGGTCGGTTTTCTGATCTGCACTCCTATCCCCTATCTTAGCCAGTTAAGGAAGAACGTGATGATCAACGCGTTTGTGAAGTCGATGAAAAAGGCCCCAACCATCGGGACGACGAGGAACGCCCGCGGAGCGGCACCATATTTAGTCACTAACGTCTTCATGTTTGCCACGGCGTTTGCCGTCGTCCCCATCACAAATCCGATGAAACCGCTCGCGATGACAGCCGATTCATAATCCTTGCCCATCACGCGGTACGAGATTGTCGCAGAGAACACGCCGACGACAAGCACCTGCGCGATGAGGATCACAAGAAGCGGCAAGAACAGATGAACGAGCTCCCACAGTCTGAGGTTCATCAAGGCAACAGTGAGAAACACATTCAAGGAGATCGTGCCGATGATTTCCATTGCGGCCTGATCAATCTTCAGCCAGCCTTTGTAGTCGTCTATGTTTCGCAGGAGTGACGCAACAAGCATTGCCCCGATGTACGCCGGCAACGTCCATCCGAGCGAATTAAAGTAGAAGCTGACGATTGATCCCAATCCCATCGCGATTGCTGCTACGATCATGCTCAGCATCAAAGAGGAGTCTTCGCGATCAACCTCGACGGTTAGTACCGCCGGTTGAGAGTTGACAAGTGCCCCATTCGCTGAGCCGGAGGCGTGCCGATCCGGATGATGTCGTTTGATCAACCAGGTGCCAATTGGACCGCCGACGATTCCCCCACACACAATGCCAAAGGTCGCAGCCGTCATGGCAAGCGTATCCGCACCGACGACACCGGCTTCCTTGAACAGCGGAGCGAACGCCATCCCCGTCGCCGGTCCGCCGACCAACGTTACAGACCCAGCAATAACACCCAAGAAGACATTCACACCGAACGCGAGCGAAATCCCGACCCCCAGAAAATTTTGAACGAAGCAAAAAACCGTCGAGATGATCAAGAAGATGAGGACCTGGCTCCCCCCTTTCTTCAGTAACGGCAGGCTGGCGCTCATTCCTATGGTCGTGAAGAAGGCGACCATAAACAGCGGCTGTGCGGACGTATCGAACTCGATGTTCAGAACTCGATCCCTCGCAACAAGGACCAGCGCGGCGAAGAGCAGGCCGCCGACTACCGCTGACGGAATATTCAGCCGATCAAGAAAGCCAACTCTCCTTCGAATCAGCACGCCGGCATAATATACCACGGACGCCAGAGCGAGAGTCTGTATCAGATCGAGATTCACTATGGAGACTGTTGCATCGAGAGATGGCATCGAGTCCGGTAGCAGGTGTCAGATTACGACGACCCTTGTCGTCGCTTTGCCCAGTAGAAGTAGAATGGCAGCGAGATCAACAAGAGGACGATTCCAATGATGGCGTTGCGTGTATCCTCAAGAAACGTGTTTACAATGAACCAGGTCGCGATGGCCACGAACAGAAGAGTTGCATACGGATACGCCCAGGCCTTGTACGGACGATTTGCATTCGGCATCTTCCGGCGCAGCACGATGACGCTCAGTGCCGTCAACGCATAAAAGAACCACGATCCGAAGACCACGTACGAAGTGATCTGATCATACGTTCCGCTCAGCGTCAGAATCATACCCCAGACACCCAACGTCACAATGGCAACAGATGGGCTATGATATCGCGGATGGACCCGCCCGAAGCTTTTCGCAAACGTCCCATCGGCGCCGGCGGCATAGATGGAACGGGGACCGCTGAGCAACATCCCATTCGTCGAACCGAACGTCGAGCAGAGAATACCAACGACCACAAGCGACGCTCCTACGGGACCGAGAACCGCCTCAGCCACGTCTGCAGCAATGCGGGGCGAACCCGGCATCACTCCAATCGGGACCGCATAAGCATACGCGAGGTTGGCGCCGAGATAGAGCGCTATGATCGCTAGTGTTCCAATCAACAAGGAGAGAGGGACGTTCCGTTGCGGATTCTTGAATTCCCCCGCCGTCAACGTCACATCGATCCAGCCGTCGTAGGCCCAGAGAGCTGATATCATCGCCAGACCAAACGCTGCGGTTAGCTCACCCGACCACGAGTCCGGCCACCACGGCAGGAAGTTCGATGAACTCCCCTTCCCCGAAAAGACGACGGCGAGTATCAGTCCCACCAGCGCCACCACTTTCGCGGTCGTGAAGATATTCATGACCCATCCACCGAACTTCACCCCGCGAACATTGATGAAGGTGACGATGGCAATCGTCGTCATCGCGACGATCTGAACCCACCCGATTGCGAAGTGAAGGGGGTGACCAAAGAGCGACCACTCATAGCGAAAGAACGCGGCCTCTGGATTCAGGGCCGGGACAAAATAGCCAAGAAAAGTGGCAAAAGCGACAGCAATCGCCGCGGCGGAACCCGCCTTATTGATGAAATAGTCGTTCCAACTAAAGAGGAAACCCCAGATGCGTCCGAAGCTCTGGCGGAGGTAAACGTAGGGACCTCCCGCTTGCGGTAGAACTGCGCTCAACTCAGCCATCGTCAGGGCTCCAAACAACGTCAGCATACCGGCGACAATCCAAACCAGCATGATCGGCCCCATCGCGTGGAGGTGGCCCGCGATGGTCGCCGGAACGAGAAAGATACCGGAGCCGATAATCACTCCCATATGGATCGCGATCCCCTCACGAAGGCCGAGCGCGCGCAAGAGCTGAGGCTTGGTGGAGTCTGCTCCCGTCGCTCCTTGAGTGAGTGTCTCGCTCATCGGGCGATCCCTCCATCCGCGGCACGTGTCCGGAGTTTACTCTTCCAAAATCCGTAAGAGAAGTAGATGACCAATCCAACCAGAAGCCAGATTCCAAACCGAATCCAGGTGACGGTGGGAAGTCCCATCATCAAGTAAATGCACATTGCGATACCCAGCAACGGGACCCAGGGCACGAATGGCGTTTTGAACACGCGCGGTCTGTCTGGATCAGTGCGGCGCAGGATGATGATCCCCGCGTTCACGAGGACGAAGGCGAACAAGGTTCCGATGTTTGTCAACTCAACGATCTCGTTGATATTTGCAACGGCAGAGATTGCCGCCACTGCAACGCCGGTCCAAATCGTCGTAACGTGCGGGGTCCGAAACTTTGGATGTACCTTTGTAAAATGTTTTGGCAGCAAGCCGTCGCGCGACATGGAAAAGAAGATGCGCGGCTGGCCAAGCTGGAACACGAGCAAAACGGCAGTCATCGAAATAACCGCACCGAACGAGACAATTCCTGCCGCCCAATTCAATCCGAGCCGGGCAAAGACCGCCGCGAGAGGATCGGCAACACCGAGCTGATTCCATGGCTCCATGCCTGTCAAGACCGCTGCCGTCGCCACGTAGATGATTGTGCACACAAGCAAAGAGCCGATGATTCCAATCGGCATGTCTCTCCCCGGATTGCGACACTCCTCAGCGGCAGTCGAGATGGCGTCAAACCCGATGAAGGCGAAAAAAATCAGACTGGCGCCGCTCCATACTCCGGCTAGTCCGTTCGGCATGAATGGAGTCCAGTTTTCCGGTTTGACGTAGAACGCTCCAACCCCGATGAAGAACAGAAGGATCACGATTTTCAGCGCGACCATGATGTTGTTCGCACGAGCGGACTCCTTGATGCCGATGACAAGAATCCAGGTAACGGCCGCAACGATCACGATAGCGAGGAAATTGAAAATCAGCGGGATGCCAAAAATGCTCGGATGATGTTGCCACGCTTCGAAGGGCAAAGCGATATTGAGGTCTACTTGACCACCGGCCGCGGCTACCGCCTCCGAGGCCTGATGAGCAGATCGATAGTCAACCGACAGCCAGGCGGGGATGTGCAAACCGAGGCCGTCTACTAACTGATGAAAATACGCGGCCCACGCAATCGCCACGGCCACGTTCCCTACTGCGTACTCAATGATGAGATCCCAACCGATGATCCACGCTACGACTTCTCCGAGCGTTGCGTACGAGTAGGTATAGGCGCTGCCGGAAATGGGGACAAGGGCGGCGAACTCTGCGTAGCAGAGTGCGCAGAACCCACACGCGACGGCCGTAATAATGAAGGAGAGCATGACGCCCGGCCCGGCTCCGGCATGGCTGGATCCGCCGGCCGCAGCGGTTCCGATGACGGCGAAGATTCCCGTGCCGATGATTGCACCGATCCCAAGGGAGATCAGATCGATCGCTCCCAATGATCGTTTGAGCCGCCCCTCGGTACCCAACTCCGCGTCCGCCTGGATTCTATCTAGGTCCTTCCTGCGAAGAAAGGAATTCGCCATCGTGGTTCTCCCTGGGTTGAAGCAGGAACGAAGAAGCCGAGGTTGCTTGAGCACCTGGGCTTTTATTCTCGGCAACTTCTACTTGATATGCAAGGAAGCAATGGATTTTTCGAACGCAGGAAGAAAGTCCTTCTTCGCCGGCTGGTAATAGTTGAGGATAACGCGGTAGACCTTGTCGTTCTTCACGAGGAAGTAAGCACGACTCTCCGTCCCTTTTGCCAAAGAGTAGTTGAGATACGGTGCTCTTAGACCGTCGATGGTCGATTCGCCTTTCGACGTCGGCTTGAAGAATTTGGAGTTTTGATCGAGGACCTTCTCCACGGTCAAGCCCTTGGCCGGGCGAACATCGACCATGATGTTCGAGTCCTTTCGATACCCCTGAATGATCAGGGAGAAGAGGACCTCACCTTTCGTTTGGGGAACGCTTGTTTCGAAGTTATTGGGATAGGAGATCTCGAGGATGGCATTTGAGAACGTGTCGAACTCGGCTGAAGGAACGGTGAGTTCCTCAGTCGACAGTACGACCTTGGTTTTCGGGAGGTGTGCCGTCGCGATAAACGAATCGACTACCGCCGCATACGGAGCGTAATAGTCATTGAATGCGGCAAATGTCGCCGTATAGATAACCGTGTCCTTGATGGCAACGACGCGTTGGGCTTCGAGCCTCGTTTGTTGGTCGAACTTGCCGCTATAGGAAACTCGGCTTGCGGGAGTTTCATCGATCGTGGCGGGATCGACTCCCTTCAATACGTAACCGGAGGATGTCAGATCGCTCTTCAGCTCGTTCACATACTCCTCCAGGGACTTCATCGTATCAAGCCTCTGGTAAGAGACAACAATCTGAGCGCCCTCCTCTGCCTTTGAAGATGGATCAAAGAATTTTTGGACGGAGCCCTCCGACGAGAAGAAGCTCACCTTTCCGGCATCCGATACGATGTGCCAACCCTTCGGATGGCTAAAAGAAACTTTGAAGTACGGATCCTGATAGGTCGACCACTCGGTGATGGGCGGGATCGTCGCCTTCTTCGCACAGCCGATCAATGCCACGAGCAATGCAAACAGTAGCAGCGTCAGAACTTTCTTCATCGTCACTCCTTTCTCTAAAGAAGATTAGCCGAGATATTACACAGCACTGAATTGATTTCGGTCGAAAGCATCAAGCCGGACGTGCACGAAAGCGGGGGTGCCGGGAGCTCGACCTGCACTCCAGCTCGTCCAAAGCTCGCGGTTCTCCGACGCCGGGACTTCTAGTCGTCGACAACTCCGAGCAGCTCCAGTCCTTTCTTCGCGTCTTTGTTCTTTGGATCGAGCTTGAGAGATACTCGGTATTCTTTGATCGCCTCGTCTTTGTTTCCCGAGAGAGCATATGCCTGGCCGCACCACAAGTGCGTTTGTGGATTATCGTCGCGATACTTGAACGATTTCTTCAACATCNNAAGGCCGTACGATTCGCCGACGTCTCCTTTGCTGAACTTCGCTTCATCGCCCGCCACCATCTCTGCGAAATGCCCGTATTCTTTGATGCCGAGCAGCAGCGAGTCCATCCGAACGTAGCAGCGCGCAAGAAAAAGATGTCCCTGCGGATAGGTAGGCCGTTTGATCGTTACAAGGATGAGCGCGTCCCGCGCCACTCCGTATTTTTCTAACTGCATGTTGCACAGAGCATAATTGACGTATGCGCTCACGGCTGAGGTGTCCTGCGTGAACCGACGTTCGAACATCGTCGCCGCCCTATCCCACTTTCGCAATCGCATGTATATTGCTCCTGCGTCAGAATAGAGATCCGACTGGTTTGGATCAAGGCGGAGGATTTCCTCCATTTTCAAGACGGCGAGCGAGTCTCGCTTTGTCTCGAGGTATGCCTTGCTCCAGCGCCTCAGATCCTCGACCTTCAGTGTATCGAGCTTTTCCAATTTGCTGAACGCATCAATGGCCTGGGGATAGTGCTGGAGTTCCGCCTCCGATGCGGCGAGAATCCGCAATGCCTTGACGGATTTCGGATCGTTCTGCAGAACGCGTTGAGCTGCGGGAAGCGCCTCGGCAAATTGTCGCGTCGCGTACAATGACTCCATGTACATTCCCCACGCGTCTTGTGCCGTTGAAAACCGCCTTACATACGTCTGGAGATACTTCCCCGCATTGCCGTATTGCTTGGCCGCAAAATAGAGTTTCCCGAGCTCATAGAGAGCAGACTCGTTTGTAGAATCGAGTTGTATCACTTTTTGATAGATACGTGCCGCGTCGTTGTACCGGCGTTCTTTCATGAACTCTTTGGCAAGCTTGTACTGCACTCCGGAACGCGCGGAGTCGAGATCGATCGCCTTCTCGTATTGCGGTATCGCCACAATTCCGAGACCTTGTTTTGAGTATGCATCACCCAGCCCTTCGTAGACGGTCGGATTTTCCGGATTTGCCTCCCTCGCCTGGGTAAACACAACGACGGCCCGATCAAGTGAATCCGCCGCCAGCAGAACATGAGCAAGGCTTACGAGAAGTTTCTCATTGTTCCGGTTCTTCTTTTCTGCCAGCCCCATCATCAACGTGCTATGTGCTCTTTTCAAGTCATTCTTCGCCAGGGCAACGTTTGCAACCAATGCATAGGCGTCTGGGAATTCCTCGTCGAGTGAGATCGCCTTCGATCCGGCAATCTCCGCAGAGTCCAGGCGCGAGGCTTTCTGATAAGCTTCGCCCAGCCAGTACCATCCTTCAGCATTTTTGGGACTTGTCGTAACGACACGCCGAAACAACGCGATAGCCTCGCCTGTCTTTCCTTGCTTCAGGAGATGCTTACCTTCTTCGAGCTGGGGCTGCGCCAACATCGAAGGTGCGAGGGCAACATTCGCCACAAAGACAAAAGCGAACATGGTCTTCATTCGAATTCTACTCCTGAGTGATCTGAATTACCCGGTATGGAATTTTGTGCGGAACGAGGCTTGCGTATTGGATGATCTTCTGTCCCGTCTGGCCGGCGACGAATGAGCTGAATCCCTCCGCGAGACCGGACTTCTTGCTCGCCGTGTAGACGAAGAGGGGATGCGACAACGGATAGAGATGATGATAGATGCTCCACTGATCGGGCTTCACTTCCGTGACGACTCCGGTAGAGTCCGTCACATGGAGCGGAAGGATCCGAACCGCTTGTTTCAATTGCTCCAACTCGGAGCGAGTAGTATCACGAAGGAAGGAATAGGAGACAATCCCGAGAGCCCGACGATGCGTCGCGACGAATTCAAGAACACCGGCTTGCGATTCCGAGACAATGGTAGGATTCAAATCGCTCTTGAAAGTGAAGAAGTGCTGAGTAAGCAGCTCGTAGGCACCGCTGTTCTTACCCGTTAGTGCGAGTTCCCCTCGTCCCGATAGCTTCGACTGCGATATCGACCGCCAGTCAGCCGGTTCCTGGAGGTAGCTCTCCAGAATGTTCAGAGAAACCGAGGGCAGCTTGTTCTCACGGTTCACGAGAACAACGAGCGCGTCGTCTGCGATTTTCGTATCGACGACATTCAGCTTTGCGTGTTGCGCGACCGAAACCTCCTCTTTGTTCAGTGGCCGATCAACGACAATGCACCGCACAACGCCATTAAGCAGTTGTACGATTGCCTCGCGCGTTGTGGTGCTTCGAACCTCGACGATCGCATCGGGATACAGTTGATGGAATTCCTGGGCTTCCCGCTGAATCAACGGGAGATACGACTCAGCTACCAGGGCAGTTACATTGCCACGAACCGCCGTTTCTTCTTCCGGCCTGCTGCAGGCGCATAACGGCACCAGGAACAACGCCCACATCCAGCCCCTCATCCGTTCTCCCGTTCGTTTTGTGCCGAGCGCATGCGCGTGATCGCGAATCTGTAAATCCCCATCAACACCAGCACGACACCGAATGTCATCCGAATTGGAGGCGGAACATTCTCCGCGAAAACAAAACCGGCGAGAACGAGCCCCCCCATCGTGGAAACGATGCCGGAGACGGCGTAGCCGAAGACCCGGGAGTAAGTCAACGCGCGGCCGCCCCTATCTTCCCTGCAACTTGAACTTGAATGGTATAGACACCCAGACGGACACCGGTCCATTCTTCATCATCGCTGGGGTAAACAGCCACTCCATCGCGGCATCAACTGCCGGCTGGTTGAAAATGTCGGCGTCGCTCTTCTGGACAACTGCTTTCTTGGGCCTCCCTTCCTTATCGACCCAGATTTTCACCCAAACCGTTCCCTCGAGTCCCGCGCGCGTCGCCAGGTCGGGATACTTCGGCCGAACCTCCTTCACAATCTCCGGCTGTTTCTCCACCGGCACGAAGTCCGGAGGCGGGCCGTCATCCTCGATTTTGATATCTTTCTCGATTTGGGCCTGACCGCCGCCGACCGCTCCTTCGGATATCGGGGCCACGGCCTGACTCAGTTCCTCCTGTGTTGCGATTGTCTGCTCCGGGCTCACTTCGGCGTCCGGTACCGGCACCGGAATGCCGACGCTGGGTTTCACTGCCGCGCCCGTCACGGCAATCGCGGGTGCTGCATTTGCCTGCGTGATGGACGGGGGTGGACCAAGCTCGCTGTACTTCATAATGCGAATGGTCGCCGTCGGCTCTTCTTCCTGGGCGAGGTAGATAGAGCCCCAGTAGGCGCCCATCCCGCCGAAATGAAGCACGGAAGCGATGATCAGACCTCNNCATACGTATGTCTGGTAGACTTTCTTGAGCTCTGCGGCTCCGTAGTCTACGCGAATCGGTAATGCTAGTTCTGCCATGTCAATCTCCTTCCGTTACGCAGCTCTCGCTTTATCCATCAATTTCTTATCGCCGTCCGTCATCGGGGCGAGGCTGAACCTCGTGATTTCCGCGACGTTGAGCTCGTCAATCATGTCGACCATCATTGTGTAGGTTCCCTCGCGATCAATCTTGACGAGGGTGATCAACTTCGGATTGTTCTTGTTCCGCTCAAGCAAGAACGGACGAAGCCGTTGCAGATCGATCTTCTGCAGGGGCTCTGTTCCCATGTTCCAGAAGATCTCGTTGCTTGCCGACACACGGAGCGTGAGCAAATTCGACTCCGCGACCTCGACCGTAGCTTTGTCGTCGGGCGGAAGATTGAGCTCCATCGTCTGAGGCTTGCTGAAATAGGTTGTCAGCATGAAAAATGTGAGCAGAAGGAACGNNATCGCTAGACGGCGTTTCTTTTTATGCTTCTTACCGGCTCGTGCGTGACTTCTCGATTGACCAGTTTCTACTGCTCCCATAAGTGTGCTCCATTAGCTTTTTTCAAGGTCGGTAACAAGATTGAAACGCGTGATCTTTGTTTTCTGCAGGACGTCCATCACGTCTTCGACGGCACCGTACGGTGCGATCTTATCGCCTTTTACAACCGTTCGCAACTTCGGGTTCAAGATGCGCGCTTGAATGAGAAGATCGGCAAGGTTCTTTTGCTCCACTTCGACACTCGCCCTGTTCTTGAACTCTTCACCGAATAGGCGGGTCTTGAGATTCTGCGAGCCGAGGTTCAGGAAGATTCTTCCGTCCTTCGAGATCGTCAGAATCATAACGTCGGACTCGGGCAGCTTGATCTCCGAATGAGACAACGGAAGATCAATCTCGACTTCTTCGGTCGGACGGAACTGCGTCGTCAACATGAAGAATGTCAACAACAGAAACGCAACGTCGACCATCGGAGTCATGTCGATCTTTATGGCGATGCGGGATTTCTTTATTTTTGGCATACGTGTGCCTCACCTTATTTCGATCGACCAGGAAGCTTCTCGGCGAGCGACTGGACGATCGAGTAGCTGGCTTCGTCGATCATGTATGTGAAGTTGTCAACCTTTGTCGTGAAGAAGTTGTAGGCAAGGATGCCGGCAATGGCCGCAATCAATCCACCCGCCGTGTTGATCAACGCTTCGGCAATGCCAAGCGCCAACTGTGCGGCATCGGGTGCGCCAGCTCTGTTCATGGCCTGGAATGCACGAATCATCCCTAACACCGTTCCAAGCAATCCAACCATTGTAGAAACGGAGGCAATCGTCGAAAGTGCGACCAGGTTCTTTTCCAGCAACGGTACTTCAAGCATCATCGCCTCTTCGATGGCGTGCTGAACCTCGCTCATCATTTCCTTCTGTCCTTTCACATCTCCCTCTTGAACGAGCATTTTGTAGCGCTCAAGTCCGGTGCGAAGAATGTTCGCACAGGATCCACGTTGCTTGTCGCACGCTCCAATGGCAGCGTCGATATGACCCTTGTTGATCTCCTGCGTGACCGTCCTAAGGAAGACAGCAAGCGAGCCTCTGCCCTGGGCCTTTCGCAGTGAGAACACGCGCTCGACGATGAATGTGCAGACCATGATGGTTAGCGTGATCAGTGCGATAACGAGGTACCCGCCGTCTTTGACAAACTGCGGAAGCATGTACTCATAGATGACGTAGGACAGTACGAATGCCACGATCAGTAGCGTCGTAATGAAGACTGATTGTTTCATGAATTGTGCTCCTTTTGTGTTAAGTGATGAAAAGACATGGTCTGATCCAGCTAGAACTTCATCGCTTCTTCGCGTGTCTCCACAAGATCGAAGACGCTCGCGAGCCGCGTGATCACAAAGACATTCTGCACTCCCTTCCCTGCACGGCAAAGTTTGATCTTTCCGCTCGCCTTCGTATACATCGTATGAACAGACACTAACGCACCGATCCCCGTGCTGTTGATGTAGTTCACGCTCCCCAGATCGAGAACCAGCTTACGGTTTCCTTGTTCAAGCAGGTCATTGGCTTTCTTCTTCAATTCGTCGGTTTCTTCGCCGCCAATCAAAGAGCCGCGGGGCTCCAAAACGGCGATCTCGAGATTGTTAAAGGTCGATACTTTGGTTGCCATGCGAACCTCTCAAGGTTGAGTTATTGAAAACGACCCGGTGCTCGACTGAGATTGCTGTGCACAGCCTGCAATCCACGTGCCAGAGCAACTCGCCTTGGGCCGTCAAAAACAAGACGTATTCAATGCTTCCGGAACCGCGTGGCCCGTCATACATTGAAAAAAGCAACGCAATTGGTGAAAGGAAGGTACAACAGGGGCTAAGATCTTGAAAAGGAATGGGTTGGGATATCGTGCAAAATGCAAAACACGACGATGCTTTGAATTCCAGTACGCAACCGTCTACCCTGCCGGAATCCTAAAGGCCATATCTTTTACGTTTGCGCCAGAGCGTCGCCGGATCAATGCCCAAAATGGTGGCAGCTTCATCGTAATCCTTGGCGCGTTGGAGCACTTTCTTTATGTGGAGCTTCTCGATCTCTTCGAGCGATTGAGCTGCCAATGCTTGACTCGATTCTGCACGAACCTCCTCCGGAAGATGGAAGAGCTGAATCGTTCCGTTCTGGGTCAACACAACCGCACGCTCGATGACGTTTTCGAGCTCGCGGATGTTGCCGCTCCAGCGATATCCTCTTAATGCCTTCATCGCTTCCGGAGAGAGTTCCAACGCCCGACTCTTCGAGAACTTCTGCATGAAGTGTTGAATAAGAGCCGGAACATCTTCAGGCCGCTCGCGCAGCGGTGGAAGCTTCAGCCGCACGGCGTTGAGTCGATAGTAGAGATCCTCTCGGAACGTCCCCTCTTTGAGCGCCTCCTCGAGGTTTCTATTCGTTGCGGCAATTATGCGGACATCCACCTTTCGTGGCTCGCTCTCTCCAACTCGTTCAAACTCTTTGCTTTGGAGAAAACGAAGGAGCTTCGCCTGGATGCTCGGTGTGAGCTCCGCAATCTCATCCAAAAAGAGCGTTCCACCGTCGGCAAGTTCGAACCTCCCCTGGCGATCTTTAACCGCCCCCGTGAATGCCCCGCGGACATGGCCGAACAGCTCACTTTCCAACAACTGTTCGGGCAGGGCTGCACAATTCACTTTGACAAACGGTTTTGCCGCGCGCGGGCTCTTCTCGTGAATGAACTGAGCGAAGAGCTCCTTCCCTGTTCCGCTTTCTCCTTCGACAAGGACGCTCATCGTGCTTTCAGCCACACGTGCGGCGAGGTCGAGCTGCGCGAGCAGTTCACGATTTCTTGAGATGATCTCCCCGCTACCTCCGGCCGACGCAAGTTTCCTCCGGAGGTCTTTCACTTCACAATCGAGAAGATGGTACTCCCAGGCCTTCTGGGCAAAGAGCTGCAACTCCTGAAAATCGAACGGTTTTTGAAGATAGTGATACGCCCCACGCTTCATCGCTTCGATTGCACTATCAACCGAACCGTGCGCAGTAATCATGATCACGGTCGTCTCGGGCGAGAATTGCTTGATCTCGGCAAGCACCTCCATGCCGTCGATCGGCGCCATCTTCAGATCGATAAACGCAAGATCGTAGGACGCGTGGTGAAGGGCTTGAACCGCTTCCTGCGGTTTCGAAAACAACGTCGTTTCATAGCCAATAGCGTTGAAGCAGATCCCCATCGTCTTCAAGATGTTTGGCTCATCGTCTACCACGAGTACTCTTGGTTTGGCGGCTTCCATAGGCTTCATCAACTTAGCGGTAGCGTGAAGAAGAATTTGCTTCCCTTCCCCAACTCACTCTCCACCCAGATCTTCCCACCGTGTGCCTCGACAACTTCTTTGGCGATCGCTAAGCCGAGTCCGACACTTCCCGGGGTTGAATCCGTTGCTTCCTTGACCTGGACGAATTTGTCAAAGATCGCTTCCACGGCTTCCGCGGGAATGCCTCGACCGGAATCCGCCACACAGACCCGAATGCTTGTGCCCGTCGGCTTAGACGAGATTGAGACTGTGCCGCGCTCCTGGGAAAACCGAATTGCGTTGCTCACAAGATTCGTGATGACCCACGTCAATTGTTGTTGATCGCCAGGCACTTCGCCGCCTTCCTCCGAAACATCGATTTCAAGCTGAATCGCTTTTTCACGGAACTGCAAGCGCAGCGGTCTCACGGCCTCATCGATAAGGGCCCGCAGGCTCACAGCCTCTCGTTTCGGCTCAAATCGCCCGGATTCAAGCCTTGATAAGTCAAGCAGCTCCTTCACCAGCTTTGTCAGTCGCTCGCAATCGTCTTTTGCCGTTGACAAAAGATCGCGCTGCCGCTCGTTTACCGGGCCAAGGACCTTCTGAGAGAGGATATCGATCGACATGTTGATGGAGGTCAGGGGAGTCCGAAATTCATGGGATACGGTGGCCATGAACTCCGATTTCATCCTGTCGAGGTTCTTGAACCGCGTCACATCCTGCAGAAGTGTGACCACTCCATGTACGTTGCCATGTTCGTCGATGATCCTCGTCTGGCGTGGCCGGAAGTAGAGATTCTGATCGGCCTGTTCAACCGCGAGGAGTGAATCAGACCTCTTCCCCTCGGCCGATTCCGTCCCGTCGCCGCTAAGAAGAGGCAACCAGCGTTCGTTTTTGATGACGGTCTCAAGCAACCTTCCCTGCCAGTTGTCCTCGAAGATGTTGAGCGTCTGCTTCGCCGCCTGATTGATGAGGACCAGATGGTTCTCTTCATCCGTCACGAGAACCGGATCGGGGATGCTGGAGACGATCGCTTCGGATCGCTTCTTTTCGGCGACGAGGCGATAGACGTTCATCTCCTCGTATGTACGCAGCCGTTCCGTCATCTTGTTGAATTCGCGGCTCAACTCTCCGATTTCATCATCTGTCGTGATGTCGATCTTTTGGTTCAATTGTCCGCTGCTGATCCGGCGCACCGTCTGCGTCAGTTTCTCGGCCGGCTGCAAAATGCTCTTGGTGAATTGGATGGCCGCCAAAATGCTAAGAATGACGGCGAAGATGGACGATGTGATGACGACGAGCGTTGCCTGTGCAGAGATGCTCCTCACGTGCCGATCCGCGTCAATAATGCCGTCTTGGTTCACCTCCAGAAGCTTGAAGCAATGTTCCTTCAACGATTCGATTGTCGGCCTGATGAGAAAGTCGGCAAACGAGACCGTCTTGGCCCGAGGGACTCCCGACTCGACAAGCACCTGGAGCGAATCCGACAGGAAAAGAAACCGTTTGTAGTACGATGCGATGCTATCTAACAACGGGGGCTCGTAAGGAAGGATCAGGCTGCCACGAGCGATGTTGAACCACTCGTCGAACTCCTTTCGGTTCTTTCCGAAAGCGCTCTTCGAAAGGCTGTCGTTTTCGACGAGCATTGAGATCTGAGCGCGCTCCTGCCGTTCGAGGGTCTTTACCATATTCTCCGCAGCGACGACGCTTTGAACATTTGCGATCAGAATGCGGCTGAGTGACTCATCCAACTGCGAGAAGTTATATATGGAAACGATGCTCGTGACAAAGGTGATGGCGACGAGCACAAAGTAACTAAATCCGATTTTGTATCGAAGGCTTCGCATCGCACTTGAAATTATAGCTTTTTGAGTCGAAAGGCAAAGCAGACCCGGTCACCGCCTGAGGCGCCCCTCTTCTTGGCCCAAGCTGCAACAGAATACTGCCTTGCTATCAGCAGGGATTTTGTTTATATTTGTGCCGGCAAAATCGACAAGTGTCGGGCATTGAAGAAGAAGGAGACCTTTTCGAAGTGTTGTCGGGGATCCATTCAACGAAGTCCCGGCCATAGAGCGGGGACGGATTTCGATGGAGAGGTTTGATCAAGTCTGTCAAGTTCTGGGGTCGTAGCTCAGCTTGGTTAGAGCGCCTGCCTGTCAC
>DMMN01000074.1 GCA_003453835.1 Bacteroidota bacterium
CTTCATCATCCAGGGAGTGAATTTTGTCGAGAACAAAATGTCGGACGCGCACTGGTGGATCGAGACGATGGAACGCGGCGGCAAGATCGTTGTCATCGCTCCGGAGTACAGCCCAACGTCCCAAAAAGCCGACTACTGGATCCCGATCCGTCCGGGAACCGATCCGGCGCTCCAGCTTGGCGTCACTCATCTTCTCTTCAAAGAAAAGTTGTACGACGCGCCGTTCGTGAAGCGCTTCACCGACATGCCACTCCTCGTCCGGCTGGACACCCTGAAGCTCCTCCGCGCCGCCGACGTTTTCCCCGACTACAAGAACCGGAAGCTCTCAGGATACAGTGTTCAGGTCCAGAAGATCGATGCAGAGGCGCGCGAACAATGGGGAGATTTTGTCATTTGGGACGCGAAGACAAACAAGCCCGTCGCCATCACGCGTGAAGACGTCGGAAAACATATCGATGAAAACGGAATCGATCCGTCGCTCGACGGTGCGTTCTCCGTCAAAGGCGTGAACGGAAAGCCGATCAAGGTGAAGACCGTCTTTCAGTTGTACAAAGAACTCTGCGCGGAATACGACGTCGATACGACGCACGAAATCACCGGTTCGCCGAAGGATCTCATCATCCGGCTGGCACGAGATCTGGGCTCCATCAGACCCGCCGCCGTGCACACGGGCGAGGGGGTGAATCACTATTTCCACTGCGACATCACCACCCGCGGAACGTTCCTGTGGATGGCGCTGACGGGCAATATCGGCAAGCCCGGGTCCGGCGTCGGCCACTGGGCCGGAAACTACAAGTTCTGTGTGTTCGACGGGCTCCCGAAATTCAACGGCGAGGATCCCTTCAATATGACGCTCGACCCGAGCGCACACGGGACGGCGGTGAAGAGCAAAAAGTACTACAAGCCGGAGAACCCGTGCTATTGGAATTACGAAGATCGTCCGCTGATCGTCGACACGAAGGAGGGGCGGAAAGTCTTTACGGGGAAGACACACATGCCCACCCCGACCAAAGTGGAGTGGACGGCCAATGTGAATCTGCTCAACAACGCAAAGTGGGCTTATAACATGGCGAAGAATGTTGACACCAAGGTGGAGATGATCTGCATCAATGAGATGGAGTGGACCGGAAGCTGCGAGTTTGCAGACCTTGTCTTCCCGGCCGAGTGCTGGGCCGAATTGACGCTCCCCGACATGACTGCATCGTGCTCGAATCCGTTCCTCCAGGCATGGAAGGGAGGCGTCAAGCCGATCTTCGACAACCGGAACGACGCAACCATTATGGCGGGAGTGGCCGCAAAACTTTCCGACCTCACCGGCGATGGCCGGTATCGCGAGTTCTTCAAGTTCATTCTGGAAGGGAAGGCTGATGTCTACCTTCAGCGCGTGCTCGATGCCGGCACCACGACAGCAGGCTACAAGATCGGCGAGCTCATCGCAAAGGACGCCGCCTCGCTCATGATGTTCCGGACGTACCCGCGCATCCCCGGCTGGGAGCAGATTCACGAGTCGCAGCCGTTCTACAACAAGACCGGTCGCATCGAGTTCTACCGCGAGGAAGATGAGTTCATCGAGTACGGCGAGAACCTCATTGTGCACCGGGAGCCGGTTGAAGCAACACCGTACTTGCCAAACGTCATCGTCGCGTCCCACAGCGCCATCCGGCCCAAGAATTATGGACTGGCGCTCAATCACCCCGGGGCCGATGAGCGGTCGGTCAACAACGTGAAAATGGCGTGGAAAAAAGTGAAACAAACGAAGAGCTTCCTCTGGAAGGAGGGCTTTCGATTCTGGTGCCTCACCCCGAAATCCAGACACACGAATCACTCCTCCTGGGCGGTCACCGACTGGAACTTCATCTGGAACAACAACTTCGGCGATCCCTACCGGAATGATAAACGGATGCCGGGTGTCGGCGAACATCAGATCCAGATGAACCCCGACGACGCGAAGGAACTCGGCATCAACGACGGCGACTATGTGTACGTTGACGCGAATCCGGCCGATCGCCCCTACAAAGGATGGAAGCCGGACGATCCGTTCTACAAAGTCGCCCGTCTGATGTTGAGAGTGAAATACAATCCGGCCTATCCCCGCGGCGTGACGATGATGAAACACTCGGCGTTCATGGCAACCCCAAAATCGGTGAAGGCCCACGAGACACGCGAGGATGGGAAGGCGGTTTCCGAGGACACCGGTTACCAGGCGAGCTTCCGGTACGGATCGCAACAAAGCATCACGCGCGGGTGGCTCCAACCCACGATGATGACGGACTCTCTCGTCCGTAAGGACGTCATCGGTCAGCACATCGGCAGCGGGTACGAAGAAGACACGAACTCGCCTAATACCTGTCCGAAGGAAACGCTCGTCCGAATCACCAAAGCAGAGGATGGAGGCCTGGGGGGATCCGGCATCTGGGAGCCGGCGACAACCCGGCTAACACCGGCAAACGAAAACGAGGACATGAAGAAATATCTCGCCGGAGATTTTCTTCGGAAAGGAGAATGACAATGGCCGACACCGGCGCAATGGAAGGGCCGAACGACTTCGAGCTGATGCACCAAATCGTTCCGGGTGAGTCGGGAAGGGATCACACAGAGGAAATGGCCGAGACCTATATCATCGAGCTGAAGCGCATGCGGTGGAGCAACGAAGCCATCCTGCAGATGTTCCGCAATCCATTCTATGCCGGGCCCCATCAGGTCTATCGGGACCGGGGCGAGGGATTCATTTGCGATTTGCTCGAACGATGTAGAACAAACCGAGAGCGACGTACCCTATTCGAGGAGGATAGCAATGCCCAAAGTCTATAATTGGCAGTTGGGTCGAGAGATGGAGTATCCCTACGAAGGGAAGCGGGCCAAGCGACAGTTTGCCGCCGTCTTTAATATCAACCGATGCATCGCCTGCCAAACGTGCACCATGGCGTGCAAGAGCACGTGGACGTACTCCAAAGGGCAGGAGGCGATGTGGTGGAACAACGTCGAAACCAAACCCTATGGCGGCTATCCGCAGCACTGGGACGTTAAAACTCTCCAGCTCCTCGGTGAGCAACCCGGTTGGGATGCAGGAAAATCTGATTCCGAAAAACCGTACGGAGTCTACCAGGGGGAAACGCTGTTCGAAGCCGCCAAGACCCGCGCGACGGCGAGCGGTCAGCAAGCCCTGGGCTACCTTCCGGAAGAGAAAGAGTGGCGATCGCCGAATTTCTATGAGGATACCGCCCACTCAACGCTTGCCTCAAAGGGAGGCCGCACAGCGGACGGCACAAAGCTTCCCGAACACCGGGCGTGGTTCTTCTATCTCCAAAGAATCTGCAACCATTGCTCGTATCCCGCCTGTCTGGCGGCGTGCCCGCGGGGAGCCATCTACAAACGTCCAGAGGATGGCATTGTCCTGATCGACCAGAGCCAGTGCCGGGGATATCGAAAGTGCGTCGAGCAATGTCCGTACAAGAAGCCGATGTTCAATGCCGAGACACGGGTCTCGGAAAAGTGCATTGCNNGATCCGATGGTCACGCGATGCATCTCGGCGTGCGTCGGGAAGATACGCCTCCAGGGATGGATCGATGATCCTCGCAGCCCGATCTATCATCTGGTGCGGGTTGCGAAAGTCGCGTTGCCGCTCTATCCACAGTTCGGTACGGAGCCGAACGTCTATTATATTCCCCCTCGATGGGTGCCCAGAGGGTATCTCCATCAAATGTTCGGACCGGGCGTGGACCATGCGCTTG
>DMMN01000092.1 GCA_003453835.1 Bacteroidota bacterium
ACTTCCGGTTCGACTCCACCAGCGTCCGCTCAGCCTCGATCTCGTCCATGATTTGGCGCTGGATATCGGGGGGCGGGAGGGGGATTAGAGCTGAATTCAACTTAGCCAGCGTTAGTCTGGTTATAGCAACACCATCTACGAGTGAGAGCATGTAAGACTTGCCTTGGGGAGAGTTCAAATAGTGACACAAATACCTGTTGTCCAACTTGCCTGACGATCCTCGAAGGACTGCCACACTGGATAAGAGAGAGAATTCCTCATCCAAAGTGTTTATAGCGGCAATACCAGCAGTTGCTCCATCTTTAATGTATAAGACATCCCCCTTCATCACAGGACACCGTTTGTATATTTCTTTGTGGTCATTTTCATTAACAAAGGTACTGTCGCTCAAATCCAACCCACACTCTTTGATATTTTTTGCTGTTACATAACGATAAGCGCCATCAGTAGCATTCTTCGGAGAGAAATGTGTCCCGTCCATTATTCTTTCACAAGTGTTCCGCAGCTCTACCATCGGCCACTTCGGATCAATTCGGATTGTGGGTTTGTAGTTGGCGATGACCTTCCGGTAGCCGTCCAACTCCGCGACCATCCGCTCCTGCTCCTCCAGCGGAGGGAGGGGGATGTCGATCTGTTCTACGTCGCGTTGCGTGATGCTCGGATACGCACCTTTTCCCATCCGCCCCACCATCTGTCGAATGACAGACTCAGAGAAAAGGAGGTTGTAAAGGAAACGCCCGTTTGCCTTCTCTACCTTCGGAGTAAGGACGGCAAATCCAGTAGAGGCAACGGCGTTTAACGGTGCTTCTTTGAGATAAGCGAACGCCTGGAGATTCGGCCGCACGGTCGAGAGAAGTATGTCACGCTGTTGGACTACGCGCTTTGCTCGGCTCGGAGCTTCAATGCCTTTGACCCGATTGGAAAAGGATATCAAGCCAGATCCATTCTCAACAGCCGAGATGTCCAAATACACAAATGTCTTTTCGCCGTACAACGTCGCAGGGTCACATGATTCTCGATTAATTACGGCTACATCCCCCAACCTCACCATTGGCCACTTGCTTTGGACGGTGGCGGTCTCGCGGTAGCGGTCGCCCGAAAGGCTGATATCGCCGGATTCGAGGAGGCGCTTGCGACTGACGGTCAGCGCCATTTTACTCTCTTGTGCTTTTTGCGCCTTTTTGTGTCCCTCCAGTATCTCGAACGCTTCCGGCAGGTCGTTCTTCCCGTTCGGTCTTCGCTGCGCGCCCAAATCGAATCCGTCGCTCTCCACCTTCAGGAACAGCAACACATCCGTCCGCCGGGCCAGGTTACGGTCCAGGAACAGGATGCTTGTCTTGACGCCGGAATAGGGATTGAACACGCCGGCGGGCAGACTGACCACGGCCCAGAGATAGTTCTCGCCGAGCATCTTCCGCAGGGCTTTGTAGGCGTTCTGGCTCTGGAAGATAATGCCTTCCGGCACGATGATGCCGGCTCGGCCTCCAGAGTTGAGATGCTCGGCCATGTAGTCCACGAAAAGCACTTCGCTGCGCTTGGCTTTGATCGAAAACCGGTTGTGCGGGCGAATGCCGCCCTTGGGTGACATGAACGGCGGATTGGCAAGGATCACGTCGCACCGCTCGTCCCACCGCTCCTCGCTGGTGAGCGTGTCGTACTCATGAATGACCGGGTTCGGGAATCCGTGCAGGTACAGATTCGCGCGGGAGAGGCGCACCATGTCCGGCGCGATGTCGTAGCCCCTGAAGTTGGTCATCAGCCGAGCGCGCTCATCCGGGGTGAGGTTCTCGTTGTTTCTCAAGATGTGTTTGAACGCCGAAATGAGAAAGCCCGCGGTGCCGCAGGCGGGATCAAGGACGGTTTCGTGCTTCTTCGGGTCCACCACGGCGACGATGAAGTCAATAATGTGGCGGGGCGTGCGGAACTGCCCGGCATCGCCCTGGGTGCCGAGAACGGACAGCAGGTATTCAAAGGCGTCGCCGAGTCGTTCGCTGTGGTCATAGGAGAAACCGGCGATTTCTTTCAGAAAGAGGTTGAGAGTTTCAGGATCGCGATACGGCAGGAACACCCCTTTGAAGATGTCCCGGAAAAGCTGGGGGATGTTCTTGTTCTCGTTCATCTTCTCGATGCTATCGGCATAGAGAAGCAGGCGTTCATGGCCGCCGAGCCGCTTGTCGAGCAGGTTGGCCCAGCGGTACTTCTTGAAGTCGCCTGTGAAGAACGTTGACTTGCCGCCGAGTTCCTCGGACTGGCGGTCCATGTCGTCCATGAATTTGTANNTGTTCCACCTGCGATTTCGGGTCGGGCACCTTGCCGACCAGGATGTCGCGTGCGGAGTCAATTCTTGCCTTGGTATCAGAGTCCAGCATCCTGTCTTCCTAAGCAGCAAAAGCGTTCAATAAAACATAGTCCTTCACGTATTCCGGGATAACTTCGCGCCACTGGTCGAGGGCGCGGACATCCGCGAGCGAAACCTTGGGATTGTCCGCCAGCCGTCCGAACTCGCGGGAATCCACAATCGTCCGAACGCCGCCGTCGGTCAGGTAGGCCTTGAAAAATTGCCGGATAACCGGCATGTGGGCGGCNNTTGTTGAACAGGGCGGCAACGACAATCTCTTCCGCCCCCTTGATGTCGCCGCGCTCATAGCGATCCCGGACCTCCGGCGTGGCCTTGACCTTGTCCTCGAACTTCTCGAAAAACTTGCGGTCAATCTTCATCCCATAAACCGGCACGGTATACTCAACTTGTGACTTGAGCGGGTCGAGATCAACATTGGTAAAGCTGTCCGGTCCCGGCGGTGGTGGGGGGGGCGGCGGTGGCGGAGGCGGGCCAGTGGGCCGCAACGGCGGCAGTTCAATGACCTCGTCGTAGTTGAACTTCTCCTCGAAGTACTCGCATACAGCGAAGAAATCGAAGAGCTTGAAGTTTTCCTTCTCTTTCTTATGTTCCTGAACCTGGCCGCCTTCTTTCTCGGCATAGCGGAAGGTGTACTTGCGCGTTCCGCGGCCCTTGATCTGGATGAAATCGGTAGGCGAAAAAATCGGGCGAAGCAAAACGATGTTCAGGAGGTCTTCGCAGTCGTAACCGGTCGTCATCATGCCGACCGTACAGCAGACACGCGTCTTTGAATTAATATAGCCTTCCAGAAACCGGGTGTGGCCGTTGAGGTTGTTGTTCTTGGCATCAAAGTTGACCGCCATCTGTTGAGCGCCAGTAACGTTGGAAGTGACCTGGACGGCGAAGTCAGAGTTGTATTTGCCGGGAAACATTACGTCGGCCAATTCATTCAATGCCTTGGTGATTCGCGTTGCGTGGTCCTGCCGGACACAGAAAACAAGAGTCTTCCCGATTTCCCCGGAGAGCGGATCACGAAAAGCGTTCTTCAGGAAGGTTTCGCAGAAGACGCGATTCGTTTCATCGGAGAAGAACTTCTTCTCGAAGTCCCTCCCGAAAAAGGTCTGCTCGACCAATTCCCCGTCTTCGTTCTCCTGCATGACAGAATAGCCTTCTTCGGCGAGTAATTCAGTGGTGATTTCCGTCCGCGCGTCCACGACAATCGAATTGAGAAGCCACTTTTCCTTGACAC
>DMMN01000322.1 GCA_003453835.1 Bacteroidota bacterium
TCCAGTGTGCCGCGCTGATCGATGTAGTCCGCCAGGGAAAAGAGGCCGGCCTCGATTTGTCCTTCCTTCGAGAGCACGCCCATCCGACGCGGGGAAATGGGCAGGATCCTGAATTGCCTTCGCTCGAGATGGTAGTAGAAGGGAACAGAGTTCAGGTACGGAATCTTTCCGATAACATTCGATGTGTGGACGCTGAGCGGATTGTAATAGACGTCTCGCTCGACAGGAATCTTGCCTGCATCTCGAATGATCTTGATGATCTGATCTTTTGCCAGCCTGTCCGGACTGAGAGCCCCGGCATCGTGTGCTATCTTTTCGCCGCCAACGGTTCCGTCCATATCATTCGCGCCAAAGTTCAATGCGACGGAGGCGACTTCTTCCGTCAGCATCACCCAATAGGCCTTGATGTGCTGGAAGTTGTCCAGCATCAAGCGGGAGACCGCAATCATCTTCAAATCGTCGATTGCCGATGTGAATCGGTTCGACGGCTTGATGCCGGTATCACCTGGCTGAAACGCCAATGGAATGAACGTAAGAAATCCGCCTGTCTCGTCCTGAGCCCCCCGCAGCCTGAGCAGATGATCCACGCGCTCTTCGATGGTTTCAATGTGCCCATACAGGATGGTGCTGTTCGTCGGGATGCCGAGCTTATGCGCCGTTCTGTGAACCTCGAACCAGGTCTTCGCCCCGATCTTCGAACTAAAGAGGCGCCGCCGAACTCGCTCCGAAAATACTTCGGAACCACCCCCCGGCATCGTCCTGAGTCCTGCCTCCTTCAGTTGTCTCAGGACTTCTTCGATGGAGAGCTTGAACTTCTTATGAAAGAAATCGATCTCAACGGCCGTGAAAGCTTTAATGTCAACATTGGGGAAATTCTTCTTGATCTGCCGGAGCATCTCCAGATAGTAGTCCCACTCCCAATCAGGGTGCAGCCCGCCGGTGAGGTGGACCTCGTGAATCTCCGGAGTGAGCTTCGCCAGGATGTTCTGGATCGTCATTTCATAAGCATCGGGGCGACCAGGCTTTGTTGCAAAGTCACAGAACTTGCAGGCCAGCACACAGATGTTCGTTGGCTCGATCTTCTGGTTGAGCACGAAGTACACAGCGTCGCCGCTCTTTTGCCGCTGAACATGATGCGCCATTTTCCCGAGCGAGATGACGTCGCTCGTCCTGAACAATGCGACACCATCTTCCAAAGACAACCGGTCCCCGCGCTGAACCTTCTCCCAAATCGGAGGAAGGCTCTTGTCTCTAAAATGTAGCCCTCGTGACATATCTTCCTTTTCTATTCCCAATAACGTTCCCAGCGCTGATCCACCTTCTTCACAATCTCGTCGGGCATTCTCAGCGGCTCAGGGTATCCTTTTTTCCACGTCGCATCGATACCCATAACGCCTTTGTAGATCGGGGAGATTCCGATCATCGATTGCTCCGAGAAGACCACGTCGCGCTCGCAATCAAAGCGCGTAAACACCCCCCACAAATAGCTCTCCTGATTGGCCAGATCGACATCATCACTCACGACGGCAATCATCTTCAAGTGCTGGAGTTCTTTTCTCTTCGCCAGCTTTTCCGCCACCGTCCGGCCACCTGCTCTTACCTTCACCAGCATGAGTGTCTCTTCTACAACGCTCGCCTCGAGAATCCGTCTATCCAAAGATCTGAGATCCGGCGGAGAACTCCTTCGCCCGCCGATCACATTTTCAGAACTCCCTCGCCGTTTGTCTTCTCTCCGTCCCTGCTTTCTTGTCGCATCAAGAATCATCTTGCTTCCCAGTTCCATCGTGAAGCTCGTGAAGTCAAGTGTATCCAACGGGACTTTCGGAAGCAGGACGAAGTCAAAATGCGGATCGAAGTGTTGCCGGATTTCACGCAACACTGCTCTCCAATCCCTGACGTCGACGCCCGCAGAGACGAGGATAAGGCATTTCGTGAGGGAAAGCTGGCCCGTGCCGAGCAGCCCGAGCGCGGCTTTCATTGCTTCCTTCCTGTAGCGTTCTTCTACCGAAACAACGAGAAGGTTATGAAAGCCTGCCTCATAGTAGGCCCAGAGATCCCTCACTTCTCTATGCACCACCTTGGCGAGGGGACCAAGAATCTGCTGCGTTGCATCACCAAGAAACTTATCCTCCATTGGCGGGATCCCAACAACCGTAGCAGGATAGATTGCGTTGCGCCGGTGTGTGACTTGTTTCAAGTGGAATACTGGAAACATCGCCGCATGAGAGTAGTGACCGAAGTGATCTCCGAATGGACCTTCCAGTCGACGTTCTCGTTGAGGGACAATCCCTTCGAGGATGAACTCAGCATTTGCCGGGACAGGGATCGAGATGCTTTTCCCCCGCACCATCGGCACGGGTGTTCCGCGCAGAAACGCCGCGAACATCGCCTCGTCAAACCCCTCGGGAAGTGCCGCCACTGCCGCAAGCAGCAACGCCGGATCAGTTCCCAAGACAACGGCAACTTCCAGATCTCTTCCCATCGCCTCGGCGCGATGGTAGTGAAACCCGCCGCCCTTCTGGATCTGCCAATGCATCCCCGTCGTACGGTGATCGAAAACGTGCAGGCGGTAGATACCGACATTGCGCTTGTTGTCGACCGGGTCGTACGTAAACACTTGGCCGAGCGTCAGAAATCTCCCACCGTCTCCCGGCCAACAGACTTGAATCGGCAGAACATCGAGGTTTGGTGATTCGACGACTTCTTGTGAGAGCCCAACTCCCACGCGCTTCGTGCGGGCAGCAAGCAGCCTTCTTATCAGTGGTCGATTGCCCCAGAGCATCCCGAGCTTCGGGGGGATCAATCTATCGACGAATGCAATCAACTCCTCNNGGGGTGTTTCCCGAGGGCATGCTCAACTCGGAGCTCGCTCGCCAGAATATTGATGGCAAGTGGGAATTTCGATCCTTTGACATTTTCAAAGAGCAAAGCGGGTTTCTGTTCCCGCAGCGCCCGCGTCGCGATTTCAGTGATTTCAAGATACGGATCGACTTCGACCTTTACCCGGTGAAGCTGGCCAATGGACTCCAGGTAGCGAGCGAAGTCCCCAAGTGCCGGAAAAATCATCTGCCGTTATTCGTCTAATCGTTTATCGATCCCTCGAAACCTTAATCAAGCTCCTCCGCACGCCATCCCTTCATCTCTTTCACGCCGATCACTCCAAGTACTTGGTCAACAAAACCCCGGACATACTCATCCACGCTCGTCGGCACAAAATAGAGCGGAGGTGAGATCGGCATAATGACCGCCCCGTTTCGCGAAAGCGCTGCGCATTGCTCGAGGGTGAGAGTTGAAAGCGGCGTCTCTCGCACACAGACCACGAGTTTGAATCGTTCCTTGAGCGCAACCTGGGCCGTCCGGGTGATCAGTGTATCGCCGATGCCGGAGGCGATCTTCCCCAATGTCGAAGTAGAACACGGCAAAATCACGAACGCATCGACATGATTTGATCCTGATGCGAAGGGAGCTGTAAGATCCTCGTCCGAGAATTCCCTTTTGACGAACGGCAGAAGATCTTTCACCGAGATGCCCAGCTCATCATGTAGCAACACCTTCCCCCACTTGCTCACGATGAGGAACTTGTCCCCTCCACACATTCTGAGAAACTCGCGAGCGTAGATCGCACCGGAGGAGCCGGTTATGCCGAGAACGATTCTCAAGGGAAGTAGACCCCTGCGACTACCATGCCGAGAATGACGAACCCGAGAGCCGCGTTGATCTTGAAGAACGCAAGCTCCACGTCTTCCGCCTTCTTGTGTTCCAGGTACAGCAAGAAACCGGAGAGGAGAAGAAACGGGAGTGCGGCTGCAGCCTTAATGTACACGGCGAATAACAGCGCAAGCACAATGAACGCCGCTGCATGGAGGAAGGCGGAGATTCGGAGCGCGGTAGTTCTCCCGTACCGTGATACGAATGAGAACAGATTCTGCTCGCGGTCGAACAACTCGTCAAGAGTCGAATAGATGATGTCAAAGCCGGTCACCCAAAAGAGGGTGAAGAGTGAAAGCAACGCGCCGGGCAAGAGATTCTCGGTCGACTGTTGAATTGCGAACCATCCTCCCAGGGGAGCCATCGCAAGCCCAAGGCCGGCGCCAAAATGCGCGAGGACCGTGAACCTTTTCATGTACGGGTAGACGGTGAAAATGACGAGCGGCAGTGGCGAGAGGATGAGACAGAAGACCGAGAGAGATGCAGCCGAAATGAGATAGATCGCGATTCCAATGGCGAGAACGGACGAGGCTTCCCTCACGTTCATCCGTCCGCTCGGCAGTTCCCGAACGGAAGTTCGGGGATTGCGTCGATCGATTTCGCGGTCGATGATGCGGTTCAGCGCGAGCGCGGCGGTGCGCGCTCCTATCGCTGCCGTCAGAATCAGGGTGAGCTGCGTAAGCGAGGGGGGATCCTTCGCCGCAAGGAATGCACCACTATAGATGAGCGGAAGCGAAAAGAGCGTATGTTCAATCTTAACAAAGGTCAGAAACTTCTTGAGTTGTAGCGACAATCCAGATTGTCCAGTTGATGAGATCGAAAAAAATGTGACCCAATATAGGGGAAAAATGTTCGTCAAGCAAGGTAGCGGCAAAACGCGAGAGGTGGATGTCGTTCCGCATCGACACCCACCTCTCGCGAAGGTCTCCCTGGATTTACTTTACAGTCCCGCCGCTCTCGAGTTCCGAGGCCACCGTGACGATTGCCAGTCTGCCGGTGTTGTCGCTCGCGGCCAGGAGCATTCCCTGCGACTCCTGCCCCATCAACTTGGCCGGTTGGAGGTTTGCGACAACGACAATCAAGCTTCCCACCAGAGTCTCGGGGGCGTAGTGGTTCGCAATGCCCGCCACAACTTGTCGTTTCTCGGAACCGATTTCGACTTCAAGCCTCAGGAGCTTGTCCGATCTCGGAACTCTCTCGGCCTTGAGTACGCGTGCAACACGCAGATCTATTTTTTTGAAATCGTCGAGCGTTATGGTCGGCTTGATTTCGGGAGAGAGGGCCGGGCGCGCCGGAGGAGTATTGCCGCTCAGAGATTTGACCATCTCTTCGATGTGAGAATCTTCGATCTTCGTCACGAGAATTTCGGGTTTGTTGAATGAATGTCCTTCTGGGAGTTCGAGATCTGCCGCGCTCTCCCACCCTGCCGTATGGGGAGAGGAACTGAGATTCAGAGTCGTCCAAATCCTTTGTGCAATCGTTGGAACGATTGGCTCGAAGAGAATGGCAAGCGAACGCACGATCTGGAGACAGATATGCAATGAAGTGGCACACTGAATCGGATTCGATGTAGAGGTCTTCCACGGTTCGCTGTCGTTGAAGTACTTGTTCGCCAGCCGGGCAAGGTTCATTGTTTCAATGACTCCATCCCTGAATCTGTACTGTTCATACAGCTCGCTGACCTTTCGGGGAACTTCATCGAGCCTGGCGATCATTTCCTTGTCCATCTCCGTCAACTCCCCAAGATGCGGCACCTTCCGACCAAAGTTCTTCTCCACAAACGTCAACGTACGATTGACAAAATTCCCCAGGATGTCTGCAAGTTCGTTGTTCGTGCGAGCCTGAAAGTCCCTAAGATAGAAATCACTGTCCCTGGACTCCGGGAGATTAATCGCCAGCGTGTATCGGAGCGGATCGGCCGGAAAGAACTTCAGAAAATCTTGCAGGTCGATGCCCCATCCCCGACTCTTTGAGAACTTCTGGCTTTCGAAATTCAGGAATTCGTTGGCGGGCACATTCTCGGGCAGAACGTACTGTTCCTCCGCCCCGTCGTTCCAGGCCATCAGGAAAGCCGGAAAGACGATGCAGTGGAACACCACGTTGTCTTTGCCGATGAAGGCGACGTACTTCGTCTCTTCAGACAGCCAGTACTTCTTCCAACGATCCGGATCGTCCGACCGCGCAGCCCATTCTTTCGCCGAGGAGATGTAGCCGAGAACCGCATCAAACCAGACATAAATCACTTTGCTCTCGTAGCCTGCCACGGGAACCGGAACTCCCCAACTGAGGTCCCTTGTCACGGCTCGGTCTTGCAGCCCTTCTTTGAACCAACTCTCGCAGTAGCGCAAGACGTTTTCCTTCCATCCATCACGTTTCGACCGCTGTTCGATGTATGCTTGGAGCCTCTGCTGAAATTCGCCGAGCGGAAAATACCAGTGTGTAGTCTGGCGGACGACGGGTGTTGCGCCGCAAATCTTGCATTTCGGGTGGATCAGCTCGGTTTGGTTTAGCCAGCTTCCACAATTCTCGCATTGATCGCCGCGCGCCTGATCGTACTTGCAGTTCGGGCACGTCCCCTCCACGTATCGATCAGCCAGGAACAACGCGTCCTTCTCGCAGTAGAGTTGTTGCTCTTCCCTCTCGCGAAGGACACCTTGCTTATGGAACGCAGTGAAAAACTCCCGCGTGGTCTGATGATGAAGCGGTAGCGAAGTGCGCGAGTAGTTATCGAAACTCATGCCGAATTTCTCGAACGCATTCTTATTCAACGCATGATAGCGATCGACGACCGCCTGCGGGGTGGTCTGTTCTTTTTCTGCGGTCACCGTGATGGCGACGCCATGTTCATCCGAGCCGCAGACAAAAAGGACGTCCCGCTTCCGCGCACGATGGTATCGGACGTAAATATCCGCAGGGAGGTACGCGCCTGCCAAATGACCGAGGTGAAGCAGCCCGTTCGCGTAGGGGAGGGCGGCAGTAACGAGGATACGCTGAAACCTTGAGTTCACGTTTATGGGGAGAAGGTTAGGATGAGAGATGACGCCGCAAATCGCTCGCGAGGGTCATCAGAATGAGAGGAAGGTAGACATTTTTGCCTATAAGGGCAACGCTTTGCTCAACGCACTCGCCGGCGTCGATCAAGTTTGCAGTCGGAAATTTTTGAATGAAGCTCTTCAGATCTTTCGAATGGTCGATGTTGAGCAACCCGGCTTCCCCGTGATCACGAAGCACGAGTGCATCCCGCAGCCAGACACGCAGCAATTTCAGCCACCGTTCAACAGATGACCCGTCGGTGCCTGCGCTCAAGCGCTCGACTTCAGAGGCAAGCGCGACCGGGTGAGAGCTGAGCACCAAGCGCAAAAACTGGACGACCCCCTGCCGCTCGGCGATCGTGTCGGCAGAGAGCAGGCCAACCGCCGCCGTGTAGCTGCCGTTGGCGAGTCGGGCGACGAGGGCCGCCTGCTCGGGATCAACGCGCTCGCGCTCGATCAGCGCGTTTTGGATCTCCGCTTCACCCAGGGGATCGAACTGCACGAATTGACATCGTGAGATGATCGTCTGGAGCAGGAGTTCTTTCTGTGATGTCGTTAGGATGAAGGTGGTATCCGTCGTTGGCTCCTCAAGCGTCTTGAGCAAGGAGTTGCTCGCCTCGGCGTTCATCGATTCGGCATTGACGAGTATGAATATCTTCTTCCCTCCCAGAATACTGGACATCGCTGCTTCACGTCTGATCTCCCGTACGCTGTTCACCTTGATGAAGTTCGCCTTCGCCACCTCGATTCGGTGGTACAGATTTCGGGACTTCAGTCTTAGTTGTTCGTGCACGTTGTCGACCTGATCGTCGGTCAGCGCACGGAGGGGGTCGTCGCCTGATTTCTCGGCCTTGCCGACGGGCAGGGGAAAAATCAGCCGAACGTTTGGGTGCTGCAATACGTCCATTTTCTTGCAGCTTCCGCAATCGTCGCAGGCCCCCGTTGCTCCGCGTTCGCAATTCAGAACTCGGGAAAACTCTATCGCCATTGCATCCTTCCCTACACCTTCCCCGCCCGAGAACAAATATGCGTGTGCGATTTCCCGCCTTCTGATGGCACGCTGTAGGAGATTCTTCACGCGATCTTGTCCTATGACATTGTTCCAGCTCATGGCATTTCAGAATGCGTGACCGATGCCGATGTGGGGGACAAAGTTCGACACTGTCTCGACGATGAACTTCTTCTGGGTAATCCACCTACGCCCTGCCACGGTCGCCGGATCGTAGATACGAAAACCAAGGTCGATCCTCACGGGACCAGCTACGGTATCGTACCGAAGCCCGAGGCCCGCGGCCATAGCCACCTCGCTGAGCCGCATCTGTTTCACCTCCGGCCAGACGTTGCCGATGTCATAGAAGAAGACGAAGGACATCCGATTGAACTCTACGAAGCCGATCTTCCCCGCGTTTCTCAGGGGATTCCAGCGCGCCTCAAGATTCCCCTCGAAGAGCGCCGTTCCGCCCTGTGACGGATCGCGAACCGCGCCCAGATCTCGCGCCTTCCACCCACGAACACTCCCGCTGCCCCCGCCATAGAACCGGCGGGTGATGGGGACTTTCGCCGGCGAGTTGCCGTAGAGTTGTGCAAATCCTCCACGAAGCCTGAGAGCCCATATCACATTGTGCTCTCCCGAAGGGTCCCAGTACCACTGGCCAAGTGCGGAAAGCTTGTAGTACGTCGAATACGGGAGCCCCGAGCCGAACAGGCNNCTTGAAGGATTGAAAACGTCGTTCCGCTTGTCCCTCTGCATCGTAAGCGCAATAATAGAGTTGAACACTGGGCGTCTGTCAATGCTGAGCTCGTCCAGGAGTTGCGGTCCCCTTGTCGGATCGATCGGCTCAAAACCGATTCGCTCAATGTTCCATTCAATGGATCCCGTCGTGAACTTGGCGAGCTGCGATGCGACAGCGATTCTCCCGACGAGGATCGGATTGTAGAAGAGCTTTGTTTTCTTCTCTACCAGATACGAGAGAGACGGCGTAAAGGTCGTCCTGTTGTTGAAAAAGAACGGCTGAATTATCTTCGCCGAGATCTCGGCGG
>DMMN01000319.1 GCA_003453835.1 Bacteroidota bacterium
TATTCACATTGCGGGCAAATGCTTTATCTTTCAACTTCTTCTTCACGGACGACGTTTCGGGATCGGCTATCTTGTTGGGTCGAACCACTGCACACGCCGTGATGAAACCGCAAAGTTCATCACAAGCATAAAGTGTCTGTGCCATTTTTGAGTCGCGGGGTACGTTCATGTATGTTGCGTGACCGAGGATGGCATTTCGGACATCCTCGGTATATCCTTTTTCCCTCAGAATCTCGGAGCCTTTGCCGGGATGATCCGGAGCATTCGGATACATCTCGTAGTCAAAATCGTGCAAGATACCGACCACGGCCCACTTCTCTTCGTCCTCATGGAACTTCTTCGCGTACGCGCGCATCGCTGCCTCAACCGCATACATGTGTTTACGCAACGCTTCGTTCTTCGTGTACTCGTGCATCAGTGAGAGCGCATCGTGATAGGTCATCGTTCTCCTTTCGTGTGGTGGAAATCGTGAGTGAAAGTGTTCAAAAATCAGAGGAAAATCAAGAAGGCGTACGAATCGCGGAGGCGGAGGCCGAAATGGATCCACACACAAGCCGCCTTGGGATTCTGAATCAGAATCTGTATATTGCGCCAAGCTCAAACATCGGAGGTCGACCATGGAATTCGTCAACACCAATGTCGAAAAGTACTTGAACGAGATCATTCCGGAGCGCGATTCCGTTCTGACGGAGATGGAGATGTTTGCGGAAAAGAAAGACTTTCCCATCATCGGTCCACTCGTAGGCCGATTACTTTACATCGTCACCAAGGGAGCCGGAGCCCGGCGCGTTCTGGAATTAGGGTCCGGGTTTGGATATTCCGCATACTGGTTCGCCAAGGCCGTCGGAAAGGATGGCACGGTTGTTTGCACCGAGGGGAGTGAGGAAAACCAAGAGCTTGCGCAAGGGTTCTTCAGGCGCGGCCGCATTACGGAACGAATCGAATTTCTCGTCGGGGATGCGCTGAAGTTAATCGACAAGCTCGATGGGGAATTCGACATCGTCTTCGTTGACATCGACAAGGCATCCTACCCGAAAGCCCTGAAGAAAGCCGTGCACAAGATTCGTAAAGGAGGCCTGCTGATAGCAGACGACGTTCTCTGGAAGGGGAAGATCTTCGACAAGAAGCCGGATGCGGACACGGCAGGAATTCTGACGTTCAACCGATTGCTCTATACTTCGAAGGATCTCTTTACCAGCATCGTGCCCGTGAGAAACGGTATCTCCATTAGTCTGAAACTCTAGTGTTCACCGCGATTGCCATAACTTTCGTGATCGTACTCGTCGGCCTTATCTTCTATGGCTACGGCATCGTGATGAAGAGAAGCCCCACCGAGGAGGAGTTGAAGACCGAGAAGTGTTCGATCTGTCGTCGGAGATTTCCACTTGCCGAACTCGTCGAACGGGAGGTAGGAGACTACAAGCTCCTGTACTTTTGCGGCGAGTGCATTGCCTCATTGGTCGACGAAGCCAAGAAACGTCACGGAATCTCGGATGGGATGAGTCATACTCCTATCCCCTACGCCTCTGAGAAGCACGAGTCGATGTGAGAGAAGTAGATCAGGGCCCAACGCACCAAACGGGCAGATTCACCTCCCCTTCCCTACCGCCTTCCGTGTCTTCACGCCTAAGTGCCCTGCGCTTGGGCAGAGTTTCTTCAACACGCACACTGTGCATTCAGGATTCCTCGCGTGGCAGACTCGCCTGCCGTGATGGATCAACAGATTCCCCCAGTTGAACCAATCAGGTTGTGATACCAACTGCATGAGTTCCAACTCTATCTTTTCGGGATCATCGTTTCCTGTGAGACCAAGCCGTTGCGATGTTCTTCGAACGTGGGTATCGACCACAACTCCCGCACTAACACCGAAAGCCCCTCCGAGGACCACGTTCGCGGTCTTCCTCCCTATCCCCGGCAACCGGGTCAGTTCTTCCATGGTTTCAGGCAGGCTCCCTTTGTGCCCCTCCACAATTCCTCTGCAGCAGGCAATGATGCTCTTGGCCTTGTTTCGAAAGAACCCCGTCGACCGGATCTCCTGCTCCAGCTCACTTTGCTCGGCGTTCGCATAGTCCAGCGCCTTTTTGTAGCGGCTGAAGAGAATCGGAGTCACCTTGTTCACCCGTTCGTCCGTGCATTGTGCAGAGAGAATCGTTGCGATGAGAAGCTCGAGCGGATTCGAGAAGCGGAGTGCTATTTCTGCCTCAGGATATTCCTTGCGAAGGAGAGACAGTATTTTCTTCGTTTGGAGGCGAAGATGCTTCAGATCTGTTCCCATTATTCAAGACTCCAGCTCGTGTATTTCATAGCGAATCCAGCCTTGCGTTCCTCTTAGGCGACCGCAACATCATGATCGCAGCCGCAGGTTCGAGAAGAACTTATCGATCTTCTTTACACCCCACGTGTTCACAACGTCTTTTGGTTCGAGCCAGCCCTTACGCGCAATGCCGATCCCGTACGCGACGTCCCCCAAGCCGTCGGTATTATGCGCATCAGGATTGATGAAAATCGGGACGTTCTTTTCTCTGGCGAATTTCACCAGCCGCCAATCAAGATCGAGCCGCGACGGGTGTGAGTTGATCTCGATCGCCTTTCCGTAATCAGACGCAGCGGTGATGACGTCAATCATGTTGATCGGATATCCTTCCCGTGCCAGAAGCAGTCGCCCCGTCGGATGTCCAAGTATCGTCACATACCTGTTCATCAATGCTCTGACGATGCGTTTTGTTGCTTCGGATTCCGTCATTTTGAATTTGCTATGGATTGAGGCAACGACATAATCGAACGATGAGAGGATTTTGTCGGAGTAATCGAGAGAACCGTCCGGAAGGATGTCAACCTCTGTCCCTTTGAACAATCGAAAGCCCTTGAATCCCGAATTGAGCTTGTCAATTTCCTTATGCTGCTGTTTCACCTGCAGATCCGAGAGCCCGCCCGCATACGCCGCGATCTTGCTATGATCCGCGATACCAAGATACTCCCATCCACGCTCACGTGCAGCCGCAGCCATTTCCTGCAGCGAATTGGCACCGTCGCTGTAGGTCGTGTGGCAGTGAAAGGTCCCCCGGAGATCTCTTTCTTCGATCAGCGTTGGAAGCTTGCCGCCGAGTGCGGCATCGATCTCCCCCATTTGTTCGCGAAGTTCTGGCGGTATGTAGGCAAGGTCTAAAACTCTGTAGATGTCCGCCTCGTCTCTGCATGTGGGAATAGCCCTGGATGTCTTCTTCCCGCCTTCCTCGAGGAGCGTGAATGAGTATTCGTTCAGACTGAGGCCATACTTCCGCGCCCGTGATCGCATCTCGACGTTGTGCTCTTTGCTGCCGGTGAAGTAGTTCAGAGCAAAGGGGTACTCACGGTCCTCAACGATACGGACATCGCATTGTATTCCGGCCTTCAACAAGACAGTGGACTTTGTCTCTCCTCGCGCAAGGATCTCTTGAACATCGGGGTGTGACACGAATGCATCGAAGATCTTGTTGCGAAATCTCACCTGAGAGCTGACGACGATATCGATGTCGCCGATGACCTCCTTCTTCCTCCTCAAGCTCCCGGCAACATCGCAACGCTTCACCTCTTTCAACTTCGAGATGCTCTGCCGAATATGCTCCGCTGATTCCTTCGCCTTCGGATAGAGATGTTTGCCGCTCGTTTTCGCAAGCTGCTCAATTCCTTTGAGAATGTTCAGCTCCGTCTTCTCGCCAAAGCCCTCGAGGTTTGCCAGACGGTGTTGCTCACAGGCAAGTTTCAACTCAGCGATCGATTTCAGCTTCAGTTTCTCGTAGAGAACCTTGATCCGCTTGGGGCCCAATCCCTGTATGCGCACCATCTCCAGCAATCCGACTGGCAATGAAGCCTTTAGAGTGTCATACTCCTGTGACTTGCCATCCGTTACGAGGCCATGGATGATTTGAGAAAGATGTTCGCCGATGCCTTTGACATTTCGGATCTCCCCTGTTTCAACAAGTTCGCCGAGGTCAGTCGTGAGCGCCTCAATGATGCGGGCGGCATTGTGGAAGGCGCGACATTTGAACGGATTCTCCCCTTTCAGCTCGAAAAGGGTCCCCATTTCGTCAAGAATCTCAGCGACCTGTTTCTTGTTCATTGGAGAGACGCGTGGGAGAACATACGATGGAGCTACACGGCGGCCTCAGCGGCTTCGTAGGACTGAAGTGAAACGACGTATTCGTTGATGCGGTCTAACACCGGAGCCATCTCCACAAACTGCATAAGCTCCAGCCGTACCTTTGCGGCAAATGGAAGATTCCGTAGATACGCCGAGTAGTGTTTGCGAAACTCGATCACGGCCTTTCGCTCACCTTTGCATTCGACGGAGAGCTGAAGATGGTCAGTCAGTACACGAAGTCGCTCTTCAAGAGCCGGAGGCGGCAACAATTCGCGATGCAACAGATAATGTTTTGCCTGATTGAAGATCCAGGGATTGTCAATGGCGGCACGTCCGATCATCACGCCGTCACAGCCAGTTTCCTCAAACGTTCGAAGGATCTTCTCCGGCGTATCGATACTCCCATTGACAAAAACCGGAATTGAGACCGCGGCCTTGACGCTCGGAATCCAAGTGAAATCGGGATCGCCCTTATGCCCTTGTGCCCGCGTTCGACAGTGGATCGTCAGGCCTCTCACGCCGACCTGCTCCAGCATCTTCGCAACCTCGACGATACGAATTTCCTCGGCATCCCAGCCCAGTCGCGTTTTTACCGTGACGGGCAACTTCACGCACTTGACGATGCGCGAGACGATCTTCTCCATNNGCCCCGGCACCTCGCATTGCGACGTCTTTCACCCAGCACCCACAGTTAACATCGATGAGGTCGGGTGCGCAGCTTTCAGCAATTTGGGCTGCCCCTTCCATCGAAGTCTCCAAGGCGCCGTAGATCTGGATGCCGACGGGGCGTTCCTCTTCCTTGAAATCCATCTTCCTCCTCGTTTTCGAGGATTCCCGGACGAGACCATCGGAATTGATGAACTCCGTGTAAACGATATCCGCCCCCAGACGTTTGCACATGACTCTGAACGGGAAGTCCGTAACGTCTTCCATAGGTGCGAGGACGATGGGTCGCTCTATATCAATACTTCCAATTCGCAATGTTCGCTTCTTCTATGATTTCTTCTTCGTTTCCTTTGAATCAGATCCAAAGCTCGTAACGATCCAACCCAAGCCGAGTACAATCAACGCCATGGGCCAATATACTCTCCAGGAGAGTTCAAGGTAGCCAAGGTTGCTGGCCAGATAGACAATGCCCAAGGCGATCAGAATCAATCCCCAATAGATGTTTGAGATCGTCTTCCGGTTCACGTCATGGTTCCTTTCAGGTTACGCTGCGCGAATGTGTTCGATGATCGCGTTGGCCATCTCGGTTGTCGAGACAAACTGATCCGGATTCAAATCTCGCGTCACTCGCTTCCCATCCTTAACAACGGCGGCGACAGCGTTCTGGATCCTTTCTGCTGCTTGCGGCTCACCGATGTGGTCAAGCATCATTGCGCTCGCGAGCACGAGGGCACAAGGATTCGCGATGTTCCTTCCAGCGATGTCGGGAGCGCTTCCGTGGACTGCTTCGAAGATCGCTGCCGTGTCCCCGAGGTTCGCCCCCGGAGCCAGGCCAAGGCCGCCGACAAGGCCGGAACAGAGGTCGGACAAAATATCCCCAAAGAGATTCGTCGTGACGATGACATCGAATTGGTGCGGGTTCATAACAAGTTGCATGGACATGTTGTCGACGATCCTGTCGTTGCACTCGACATCGGGGAATTCCCTGGCTATCTCCTTCCCGATGTCGAGGAAGAGTCCCCCCGTATACTTCAGGATATTGGCCTTGTGTACGATCGTAACCCTCTTCCGCTTATGCTTGCGTGCGTATTCAAACGCAGAACGCAATATGCGCTCGGATCCAACCCGCGTCACGACTCCTATGGTTTCCGCTGCGCTCTTGCGCGCATCGATGTAGTGCTTTATGCCGGCGTAAAACTCCTCTGTATTTTCCCGAAAGACGATCAGGTCGATATCCTTGAAGTTTGACTTCACTCCTTCCATGGACTTCGCGGGCCGGAGATTGACGTAGAGATCGAACTCCTTTCGGAGGGCAACATTCACGCTCCGAAATCCCGAGCCGACGGGGGTTGTAAGCGGCCCCTTCAGCGCTACCTTATTTGCTGAAATCGATTCGATGACCTGTGCCGGCAGTGGATCCCTGAATTTGTCAAGGGCGGTCATTCCCGCCTCCTGAACATCCCA
>DMMN01000211.1 GCA_003453835.1 Bacteroidota bacterium
TGCTGGTGTTCCTTCATCAGACCGCTTTTTCGCAAGTACCTCCTAAGAGAGAATTTCGCGGCGCGTGGATTGCGACGGTTGTGAACCTGGATTGGCCGCCTCCCAATCTTCGGGGAGCACACCCCGATAGTCAACGCGTGAACTTGACCAAGTTGCTTGATGGGTTGAAAACGACAGGTATCAACGCCATAGTTTTCCAAGTTCGCCCTGAATGCGACGCACTCTATCCTTCTCTTCTTGAGCCGTGGTCGTACTGGCTCACTGGCCAGCAGGGCAAAGCCCCGGTCGATCCCTTCGATCCTCTCACGTTTGTGCTGCTCCAAGCGCATGCCCGCGGCATGGAAGTGCATGCGTGGTTCAATCCATATCGAGCTGCAAGACAAGTGGGCAGTTACGCGGTAGCATCAAACCACATTTCGGCTACTCGTCCCGATCTGACGAGAGATTACCCGATATATACCACAGTCTTGGGAGTTAGGAAGCTGACTGGGCACCTAAGAGTGCTTAATCCAGGACTTCCCGAAGTTAGGGTGTATGTGACGNNTGATGATTATTTCTATCCTTATCCAACGACCGATTCATTGAATCGACCAGTTCCCTTCCCGGACTCCGACACGTACTACCAGAACAATCCGAAAGGGCTATCACTAAGTGATTGGAGGAGAGACAATGTGAATTCGCTCATCAAGATGATATCGGATAGCCTCAAGGCAGTGAAGCCGAACGTTAAGTTCGGGATTAGCCCCTTTGGGATTTGGAGGAGCGGAGTGCCTACAGGGATTGCTGGGCTTTCAGCATATGACGAGATCTATTGTGATGCCCTCGCGTGGCTGGGGGGCCGGTACATCGACTACCTTACGCCACAACTGTACTGGCCGTTTGGCGGAGGACAGGATTACGCGAAGCTCATGCCGTGGTGGGCGGATCAAACCTCCTCGAATAGCCGTCACTTATATCCGGGACAGGCCGCGTATCGAATCAAGGATAGCAATTGGGGGTCCTCCGAACTCCCGAGTCAAATCCGACTGAACCGGGCGTACGCACCCAAGACTCAAGGAAGCGTCTTCTTNNCGGGCCGCCTACGGCGTCAACGACAATCCGAAGGGCTTTGCCGATTCCCTCAAAAACGATCTCTACAAGTACCCAGCTCTTCGTCCGATCATGTCGTGGAAAGAAACCGTCCCGCCTAATCCTCCGACGAACCTGACGATCACGAAGTTTCCCTCTTCGGCGATGATATCATGGATCCCTCCCTCCCCCGCCTCGGATGGAGAGGCCGCGTCGCAGTTTGTCGTTTACCGATCCTCGTCTCTCCCGATTCCATTCTCCGATCCTCGTGCCATCCTCTCCGTCCAAACGACGATCGGCTACGCCGAAACGAGCCTTCCGTCCGCAGGAGTGACGTACTACTACGCCGTCACGGCACTGGATCGGCTTCAGAACGAGAGCACCGCCGGCAACATCATGGGCCTGACGTCCACCGGGGTTGTCGGGATCGAAGCGCCGGTGCTTCCGGTGGCGGCATTTCGGCTGAATCAGAATTTCCCAAATCCCTTCAATCCGTCAACGATTATTTCGTTCCGAATCCCCACAGAACAACGAGTGACGTTGAGAGTGTACGATATGCTCGGTCGGGAGGTCGCCGTACTATTGGATGGGATCGTCGGTGCGGGAGAACGTCAGGTGCAGTTTGATGGGCACAATCTGCCGAGCGGCGTGTACATCTATCGGCTCGTGTCCGGGAATTTCGTGGAGCNNCAAGAATCCCATTCCTACCAACTAATCTTGCTCGGATTCTGCTTCTCCTCACGCCAGCGAGGACTGGTATGCACATCGCAGAGACCCACCGGATACCGGACGTTGAAGATTTCCGCGACCTTTTCGGGGCAGAACTCACGTGCTTTCTCGTTCGTCTCCACGCAGATCGAGTCGGTGACGATTCCTTCCGGTTGCCGGAAATACTCCAGCGGCAGATGGATCTCGGGATCTTCGTACGCGTATTGCATGAATCTCCCGAAGATTGGGGCGGCAGCTCGACCGCCTTGTCCGTCGGCGCTGCCAAACTTGATCATATGATCGTCGAAGCCGACCCACGCTCCTGCCACAAGCTGCGGGGTGAATCCGATGAACCACGCGTCGCCGTAGTCGTTCGTCGTGCCGGTTTTGCCGGCGGCGGGAAGCGCAAAGAATGAGCGGATGACACGACCGGTTCCCCCTTCCTCGTTCACGCCCCCCTCCATGAGATTCGTCATCAGATACGCCGTCTCCTTGCTCAGCACTTCGCGCTTCTCGGGGAAGTTCTCCTCGATCACGTTTCCATCTTTGTCCTCGATCTTGAGGATGGCGATCGGTTCAACGAGCACACCCTCATTCGGAAACACACCGTACGCAGACGTGATCTCGAGCGGCGTGACCTCGGCACTTCCGAGCGCAATCGACTCGTAGGGTTTAATGAGGGATTTGATTCCCATCCGGCCTGCATAGTCGACCACTTGTTTCGCGGGGGCGATGTCTTGAATCATCCTGACGGCGATCAGGTTGATGGATCGCTTCAGNNGCCTCCCTGAGGGTGAATTTTCCGCCAAACGTCCCGTCGAAGTTCTGCGGTGTCCAACGGGTGCCGTCAACCATCGGAATCGTGATCGGCTGATTCATGATCTCGTAACAGACCGGCACGCCGTTATCGATTGCAACGGTATAGACGAACGGTTTGAAGGCGGAGCCCGGTTGCCGCTGGATCTGCGTCACGTGGTTGAGGCCATACTTGAACTGGCGGAAATTCCTTCCACCCACCATGGCTTTGATATGGCCGGTATGAGGGTCGATGACGACGAAGCCCACCTCGATCGTTCGCGCCATTCTCCTTGCCGAGTCGACGAAGGCGGCGTTCGTGCGGAGCGCGAGCATGATGCTATCGCGGATTTCGGCGGACTTGGCCTTCCTGTACACGTCCAGATCCCGGATCATCTTGTCCACATTGTTGCGAAGGATGTCCGGGTACTTTTTCCAGTCCCAGAGCTTATCGAAGCGGGACTGAAACTCCGTCAGGTGTTCTTCGATGGCCTGGTTTGCGTGGCGTTGCATTCGGGCGTCGAGCGAAGTGTAGATCCGAAGACCGTCGCGGTAGATATCGAATCCGTACTGTTCCGCCTTCTGCATGAGCTGTTGGCGTACCCACTCGACGAAATGCGGGGCGATGCCCGTACGCGACTCCGCGTCGATCGTTCTGAATTCAAGACTATCGGCTCGAACTCTTTCCGCCNNTGATCATCTGACGGATGACAATCTCGCGGCGCCCCAAAGCCCGCTCCGTGTTCCGCAAGGGATCGTAATAGCCGGGCCCCTGCAGCATGCCGACGAAGAGGGTGTACTCGGACGTGGCCATGTTCGTGGCCGACTTGTTGAAGTACCGCTGAGCGGCCGCCTCAATGCCAAAGGCCCCTCTCCCGAACCACGAGACGTTTAAATAGAGCTCGAGGATCTCTCTCTTGGTGAAGTTCCGTTCGATTTGAACCGACGTGATGAACTCGCGAATTTTCCGCGTGATCTTATCGAACAACGATTCGTCTTTCAATTGCAGCTTGTACAGATTCCGAGCGAGCTGCTGCGTTATCGTGCTGGCGCCCGCCTGACGAAACGTCAAGACATTCAAGATCATCTGCCTGAAAAAGCGCGGAAGATTCACCCCCCAATGATTGTAAAAGTCTTTGTCCTCTGTTGCGATCAGCGCGTTGATCAGCCCGGGCGGGAGCTTATCCAGCGAGATGCGCGTTCGGTTCTCGTCGGCAATCTGGTCTAACACCGTTGCGTCGGAGGAGTAGATTTTTGTGGCCAGCCCCGGATTGGGATTTTCGAGTTTTTCGAGGGGAGGGAGTCCTTCCGCGATATAGTAGCCGTACCAACCCCCCAGAAGGAGAAGAAGAGCCGTGAGTCCGGCGAAGAACCTCCAATTGCGCCGGATGAACCCGCCGCTCCGTTTCAGGAAGGAGCGCCGGTATTCCGGATCGTTGAAGTAACGATCCATTTCCTCCGAACTATACTTGCGTCTTGCCATGCGATTTCGTGCGTCTTTCCGGAAGTCTCAGAGAAGCCCTTCTTGAGGAACGAAAGGACTTCTTAGCCTGCCGACCATTTCTTCAGGTCAAGCTTCGTTCCGTCGAAGACGGCGTACGTGTACTCGGTGATCCAATCACCCAGATTGACATAGATGCCGCCTCCGATGGCGCTGATTTGCGCCACGTGGTTGTGCCCCATAACGACATAGTCGAATCCTTGTTTGATCTTTTGCCCGGCAAACTCGACCATGTCATTTCCCTCGTAGATCCGGTTCGACGTGTGTTTTCGGCTCTTCCGGGATGACCAGGCGGCAATCCGGCTTGCCAGGTCGGGATGGAGAAGAGAGAAAAGAGAGATGTTCACCTTGTTTCGGAGGATGCGCTTCAGGATGCGATACCCCGTGTCGTTTTTCAGCAGCCCGTCGCCGTGGTGAAGATAGAATCGCTTTCCGTGGATGACACGATCGACGGGATCGGGAAACACCTCCATTCCAAGCTCGTCGCGAAAGTAGGTCTTCAGCCAGAAGTCGTGGTTGCCGGCAAGGTAGCTCACGTTGATGCCCGCGCTCGTGAGATCCGCCAGCTTTGTGAACAACCTGAAATACCCCTTCGGCACGACGGAATCGTATTCGAACCAGAAGTCGAAAAGATCTCCCATGATGAACAATGTCTCTCCATCTTGCCTCACCATCTCCAGGAAGCTGATGATGGAACGCTCCTTGTATCGGTCTTCCTCTCTCGGACCGATGCCGAGATGAGCGTCTGAGAAGAAGTAGGTATTGGGCATAGGCTGGTTAAGCGAGTCTCTCGCTACAACATTGCAGCGGCCATCAATCGGCGGGCCTGTTCCGATCCACCGCTCCGTCGACGAACGCCTCCAAGGGATTTCGGAGCTCTCCTCGTCGGAACCGAACGTAGATACCGAAAAAATCTGGGAAAATCAAGACGACTCAATACTGGCCCTTCCCAAGGATGGATGGGAAAGAGAAGAACGTGCCGGAGGGAATTATGCCAGCGGGAGAGTGACGATGAACGTGCTTCCTCTTCTCGGCCGGCTCCGGACGTCGATGGTGCCGCGATGAGCTTCCGCGATCCAACGCGCGATGGAGAGACCGAGTCCACTGCCGGCCACATCGGATGCGCCGTCGCGCTTCACGCGGTAGAAGCGATCGAAGATTCTGGGAAGATCCTTCCGTGCAATGCCGATGCCCGAATCGGTAACGCGTACGACCGCGCTGCCGTCCGTTCGGACAAGCGAGAGAGCAATCGTTCCTCCGGGCGGCGTGTACTTCACCGCATTCTCGACAAGGTTCAAGAACAGTTGGCGAAGACGGATCGCGTCCCCTCGTATCTTCACCGGCTGAATCGTATCAAGCGTGACGCCGATTTTCTTCTTCGCCGCAAGGAGGCGGGCGTCCTCGAACATCTCCCGGATCATTTCATCGAGCGACACGTCGTTGAACTGAAAGACGAGTCGTCCGGATTCCGATTTGATCAGGATCATCAAGCTCTCAACAATGGAAGAGAGGCGCACGAGCTCGTCGTGAAGGCTCAGAAGGAGATCCCGGGTCGTCCTCGGAATGCGGCGATTGCGAAGGGCGACTTCGATCTCCCCCCGCATGATGGTGAGCGGCGTGCGGAGCTCATGTGACGCATCGGCGGAGAAACGTTGTATCTGTGCGAACGATTCCTGGAGCCGGGCAATCATATCGTTAAACGTGGCTGTCAGCCTGCCCAGCTCATCGTCGATGACGTGCGTCGGGAGCCGTCGGCTGAGGTTTTGGGCGGTAATCTGCCTGGCAGTCTTCGTGATCGTGTCGACCGGTTTGAGGGATTTATGGGCGAGGAACCATCCGCCGATGATGGAGATGAGGAGCGCAAGCGGAACAAGAATTCGGATATTCGAAAAAATGTCATCCAGAGCATCGTTCAAGTCTCCCAACGGATACGCAACAAAGATCTTGACGTAATCGTTTTGGGTAATCGCAAGGCGAAACTCGCGGCCTTCATCCCCATGCATGGTGACGATGCGCGTGCTTCGGTACGGGATTTCAGCGAATTGAAGGGACTGCTTTCCGAGGTTCGGCGACTTGTAAAGCAGGTCGCCATTGCGATCGAGGATTTGAATGAACTGCTTCCGCGGGCTCAAGAGATTGTGCTGGTAGATCTGATGCCAGATGGCGTCGATTTCCGCATCCGTCTCATCAACCTGCTCCGTGGCGGTAGTGGCAGTGGCCGCCTTCTTCAGTTGCTGAAGTTCGAGGATGGCCGTGCGTTTCAGACGAACCCTTTTTGCCTTGGGCTCGATGAACTCGTTCACCCAATGCACTTCGTTTTGAAGGGAGCGATCGAGGTTTTCCAGAAGGGTGGAGCGGGTGAACAGGTACGAAGTTGCCCCGAACAGAAGCATGGTTGCCGCAACCAAAGCCGTGTACCAGAGCGTCAGTTTTGTTCGGATGGAATGGAAGAACGTCATTTCAGTTTGGGAAGCGACGCCTTCTCGGAGAGGAAGTACCCTTTCCCGCGCTCGGTGTGGAGGAGCTGCTTTTTGAATCCGTAGTCGATCTTTTTCCGCAAATGACTCATGTAGACGTCCACGATGTTGGTGCCGGGATCAAAGTCGAATCCCCAAATATCTTTCGCCAACTGCCGGCGGGTGAGAAGTGTCGCGGGATGGCGCAGGAGGAATTCGAGGACTTCGTACTCCCGGGAGGTCAGTTCGATGGGAAATCCGTTTCGAGTCGCCTTGTGCGTTACCGTGTTGAGCTGCAGGTCTGCCATCTTGAGGAGGATCTGACTTCGATTCTCGCGACGGAGAAGCGAGCGCACGCGGGCGAGGAGTTCTCTGAAAACAAACGGCTTGCTCAGGTAATCGTCTGCGCCAAGATCCAGGCCCTGAACAATTGAAGGAGTGTCGCTGCGTGCCGTGAGCATCAAAACGGGCGTGCGCACACCCCCCTTGCGGAGCGATTGAAGAACCTGAAACCCGTCTTTCTCTGGAAGGAGGACGTCGAGGAGTATAAGGTCAAACGATCCCGTCTTCCCCTTCATCTCGCCCGCCGCTCCGTCCGAGGCAATCTCAACTTGGTAGCCTTCGGCTTCAAGTCCCTGTCGGATGAAGCGTGCGACTTTCGATTCGTCTTCAACTAAGAGGATCTGCATGGCCCATGGCCGGCATATGGATAATCCAAAGGAAGGAGGAACGTCGTCGGAAGGAGGAATGATCTTTCCGCGACGCAACCGCAATTGATTCTAAACGCCAGCCAGAAGGTAGCTGATATTCAGGATACTGTCAACCAAATCACCCCAGAGTCTATGTACCCAAAAAAATAGTGAGTCTGAGGGCAGCGAGCTCTTCCATGCGAGCGGAGTCGAAGACTGCACCGACGTCCACCCCAGAAATAGTCAGTCTGAACGAAGCGCGCGCTTCTGAGCGAGCTCGAAGACTGCACCGAGGCAGCGAGTCTAAACACGTTACGACGATGTTGCGCTCTTCCTTCGGACTCGCTCCACTTCCCTGAGCGCGACTGAAATGTTCCCGCAAAATCGGTAAACTCGTGAATGACAGGCGGCGCGGGCTTCAAAATTGGAAAGTGCTCCTTTTTTCCTTATATTTTCCGTCACTCTGAAGATGAGAAATCCCAAACCTCCAGTGCGTGCGCCTCGACACAGCTTCCGCCGGCAAATAATGAGTGGTCGTGAGTCCGTACGACAAAGCATCGAGACTGTTTGATCTTTCAAGTGAACGCCGTATGAAAAAACCGCTTCTCGTCTTGTTGGTCCCTTTGTTGCTGATCTCCGGTTGCTTTCAAATCATCGCGGTCCGAACGGTCGGCGGATTGATGGACCTCGGATTTGAAGCCTTCAACGAAGAAGGCGACCTCCAGCTTGCGCATGAGGCGCTGGCCTCGAACCTCAAGCTGCTGGAAGCACTCGTCAAAGCCGACCCCGAGAATCCAAAGCTCTTACTCCTTGCGTCGCAAGGATATAGCGCCTATGCCCTTGCCTTTGCCGAGGATGATAGTCTGGAGCGGGCTCGTCTCATCTACGACCGGGCGCGAAACTATGGCCTGAGGGTGCTGAACCAGAATCCCAAGCTCAAGGCGGCACTTGATGCGGACTTCGAGACATTCCGCCTGGTCCTGCATTCACTTTCGAAGGAAGATGTCCCGGCGGTCTTCTGGACGGCCTTCGGATGGGGGAGCTATATCAACATCACGCGCACAGATGTCGGGGCTCTCGCAGACCTTCCCAAAGTGCTGGCAATGATGGAGTTCGTAACGCAAACCGATTCGGCCTACTATTTCGGTGGAGGGTATTTGTTCCTCGGAGCAATCGAGGGAAGTACACCCGCCGTCCTCGGAGGGAAGCCTGCCAAGGCTAAGGAGTACTTCGAGCGCGCATTGGCAATGAACGGCGGGAAGTTCCTCATGACGTACGTTTACTACGCGAAGACATACGCCGTCCAGATTCAGGATCAGGAACTGTTTGAATCCATGCTCACAAAGGTGGACGAAGCCTCGACGGAAGTACTTCCGGAGGCCAGGCTTCCGAATGCCGTTGCGAAGAGGAAGGCCCGGCTCCTGCGCGATAGGATAGGCGAGTTCTTCTAAAATCTCGCCCGATCATTCAACCCATTTCGACATCACTGGTATCTCATCAATGCTCAACGGAGTTGGTGTGAAACGGACAATCCAAAACCTGCTGCTTTCCTTTTTCCTCCTTCCTTCCTCTTACTCACAGCAGTACACGATCAAATTCGCCACGCTCGCGCCGGAAGGAAGCACATGGATGAACGTGATGAAGGAATACGACGCCGTTGTTCGAAAAGAGAGTGGCGGCCGGCTGGGATTTAAGATTTATCCCGGCGGTGTTCAGGGAGACGAGAAGGGCGTCCTGAGGAAGATCAAGATCGGCCAGCTCCATAGCGGTGGGTTCACGGGTGTCGGGATGGGTGAAATAGCGCCGAGGGTTCGCATTCTCGACTCACCGTTCCTGTTTCGCAGTCACGACGAGGTTGACGACATCTATCTGAAATTCGACAAAGAGTTTCGGCAGGCGTTCGAAGATGGAGGGTACGTTCTGCTGGGTTGGGCCGAGGTCGGGTTTGTTCATGTTTTCACCAGCCTTCCCATCAGGAAGCCGGAAGACCTCAAGGGCCTCAAGATGTGGACGTGGGAGGGGGATCCGATCGCCGAGACGGCGTTCAGAGCTCTTGGCATCAATCCTATTCCTCTTTCATTCGACAACGTTCTGACGTCGCTTCAGACAGGATTGATCGACGCCTTCTATACCTCTCCCTACGCAGCAACGGTTCTTCAGTGGTATACGCGCTCGAAGTACATGGTTGACGTCCCGCTCGCCGATGCAGCGGGTGCCGTCCTCGTCTCCAAGAAATTCTACGACGCCCTTCCAACTGACTTACAGGAAATTTTGATGCGTCACGGCCGTGTTTACATGGCGAAGCTGACGAAACTAAGTCGTCAAGACAACAGAATCGCAATCGAGGAAATGAAAAAGCGGGGCATCACGGTGCTGAGTGCTGAAGAACGTGATGTGCAGCGCTACATCGAGGTGGGAGATCGGGCCCGCCGGATGCTTATCGGGAAGCTCTTCACTGAGGAATTCCTGAACCAGGTGGAGCAAAGTGTGAGGGAGTATCGAATCAACCATCGAGTGGCAAAATGAAATGGCTCGAGCGCTTCGACGATCTGCTGAACAGGATGGAAGGGGGGCTCATCATCGTGTTCCTGACGGTGATGGTGCTGCTGGCCTTTCTTCAGGTTGTTCTCCGCAACGTGTTCTCTGCGGGGATTCTCTGGGGAGACGTCCTCCTTCGCCATCTCGTATTGTGGATCGGNNAAGACCGCCACATCAACATCGATGTTCTCACGCGATTCCTTTCCAAAACAGCGCGTGCAGCGATTGACGTGTTCACCGATCTCTTTGCCGCGTTCATCTGCTTCGTGCTCTGCCGTGCGGGGCTTACCTTTCTCTCGAATGAGATTGCTGAACAGAACAAAGTGTTTGCCGAAATCCCTGCGTGGTACGCGGAGAGCATTATCCCCGTCGGATTCGGACTTCTGACTATTCATTTTCTCCTCCGCGCGATTCTGAACGGACGGGCCGCGTTGAAGGGGGGACAAGGCGAATGAACGTCTGGGTTTTTGTCTTCGCCATCGTGTTGATCGCTCTGTTGGGCGCGCCCCTCTTCACGATCATCGGCGCCGTCGCCCTGTACGGGTTCAGCTCGAACGACATCGATCTTTCCGCGGTCATCATCGAGCTCTATCGAATCGCCGATTCCCAACCTCTGATTGCGATCCCCCTCTTCACCTTTGCGGGCTATATGCTTGCCGAGAGCAATTCACCCACGCGGCTTGTGGGTCTTGCGCAATCGCTCTTCGGTTGGATGCCCGGTGGATTGGCGATCGTCGCGCTGATCACCTGCGCGTTCTTCACGGCGTTTACGGGGGCTTCGGGGGTCACCATCGTAGCTTTGGGGGGATTGCTGCTGCCAATCCTTCTCGAAAAGCAATATCCGGAAAAATTCTCCATGGGAGTCGTAACTGCATCGGGGAGCATTGGACTGCTCTTTCCGCCCAGCCTTCCGATTATTCTCTACGGGCTCGTCGCCGCAGTCAGTATCGATCAATTGTTCGTTGCCGGTTTCGTTCCGGGCTTGATTCTCATTGGGATTCTCTCGCTGTACAGCGTGCGGGTAGGGGTGAAGGCACACGTTCCGAGAACGCCGTTCGGGGGGAAGAATGTTCTTGCGGCAATGAGGGCCGCCGCGTGGGAATTACCTCTCCCTGTCATTGTTATTGGTGGGATTTATGGAGGGGCCTTCACTGCGACTGAAGCCGCAGCCATAACGGCATTTTACGTCTTCATCGTCGAAGTGTTCGTCTATCGCGATCTGAATCTGCGATCGGACGTGCCNNCGCGTGATGAAGGAAAGCATGATGCTCGTCGGCGCGATTATGGCGATTCTCGGCACGGCCTTCGGCCTCACGAACTACCTGATCGATCAGGAAGTGCCGCAAAAGCTCTTCGAGGTGGTGCGGGAACACATCGACAGCAAGATTACTTTCCTGCTCATTCTGAACGGGTTTCTCATTATCGTGGGGATGATGATGGATATTTTCTCTGCCATCATTGTGGTAGTGCCGCTCATTCTGCCGATCGCTCGCGCGTACCAGGTGGATCCGCTGCATCTCGGAATCATCTTTCTCACGAATCTCGAAATAGGATACTTGACGCCGCCGGTCGGGTTGAATCTCTTCCTCTCAAGCCTCCGGTTCAAAAAGCCGGTGCTCGACATTGCGAAGTCAGTTCTGATCTTCATTCTTTTGGAACTCATCGCGCTCGCGATCATCACCTATGTTCCGGGCTTCAGCCTCTGGCTCGTGGATGTTCTCGGCACTCAATAGCATCAAAGAAGACACCATCAACGGAAAGACTGTTCACACTAGTTCACCACACTACAACGTCACGAAAGGAGTCAGAACCATGGTATCAAAAAAGATGCACGTTGCACTGAACAAGCAGATCGGTTACGAGTTCTCTTCTGCGTATCTCTATCTGTCCATGTCCGCACACTTCCATGCAGTGAACCTCCCCGGTTTCGCTCATTGGATGAATGAACAATACAAGGAGGAAATGGGGCATGGTATGAAGTTCTTCAGCTACATCTACGAGCGTGGAGGAAAGGTGGAACTGGAGGCGATAGACAAGCCGCCGTCGAGCTTCAAGAACCCCCTGGATATCTTCAAACAAGTGTTGGATCACGAGAAAAAGGTGTCCGGGACGATCAATGCCCTCTACGAGCTGGCCCTGAAGGAGAGCGACTATCCTTCGCAAGTGATGTTGCACTGGTTTATTGCGGAGCAAGTGGAGGAGGAGAAAGCGGCCTCCGATATCATCGAGCAACTGAAGATGATCGGAGACGCGCCGGCAGGATTGATGATGTTGGACCGACAGTTGGCGGCCCGAAGCTAGCCCTTTTCGGCTCTCAGTCAATCTGAAGCCCATGATTTCAGCCCGCTGAAGTCGTGGGCTTCGTTGTTTCGTCGCGCCCAACGCGGCCGGGGCGACGATCGTCGTCTCGAGGTTCCTCACGCGTTGGAGCGGGA
>DMMN01000007.1 GCA_003453835.1 Bacteroidota bacterium
CGCAAGCATCATGAGAAAGACTTCAAGAAAGTTCTCCGATCGTCAGTCTATTGTTTCTTCGCGACGAGGATTTTCCCTTCTGCAAGATCACGAAAGAGATCCTTCAAGAGACCACACCACTCCTCGCTCTGAAGCGTCTGATCCGGGTCCGATTCCAGACGGTAGAGGACGTCATTCAGAAAGCCGAATGCCCTCCCCCGGAATCGTGCACTTGTCGACCGGGTGATCTTGTGTTCGTCACGAAGCCGATAGCAGAAAAGCAGCATGTCATCGGCGACACGGAGAAGACCGGGCCCGGCGGATTCATTGAGGATTTCGAGGAACTTCCCGGCCTGCGCTACAACATCGCCTTCGGTTGGACTCTTCAAATTGACACTCACTCTGCTTTTTCGTACACTCGCAGCACGAAACGACCCGGTAATCAACAACTTCGAGGAAAGGAGGCACGATATGGCACGAGCTCTAAAAGTACGCTATTTCAAAGCAAACCTTGAGAACAAACCCGGCGCTCTCCTGAAGATCACGGAAGAGCTGAAGAAAAAGAACGTCGCCCTGACCGGACTGTGGGGTTTTGCAACTCACGGTGGGGCTGCCGAGTTGTACGTGGTTCCAAAGAATCCAGCCAAGCTCCGCAACTTGTGGTCAGCTTCGGGTATGCTCAGCGAGGAAGGCAGCGGCTTTTGGCTCAAAGGTGTCGACCGCACCGGCGCTCTCAACGAATGTTTGAAGTCGCTGGCAAACGCCGGCGTCAATGTCGACGCGATCGATGCGATTGCTCTCGGCGGACGATTCGGTTCATTCGTCTGGGTTGCACCGGATGCAGTGGACAAAGCTGCCGAGGCGTTGAAGGCAAAGTAGTCTCAGCTTCGGTCACCGCTTCTTCTTCTTCCACAACTTGTTGAGTCGCTCACGAATATCTTTCTCCCTGCCGATCTCGGCGGGGCGGTAGTAGACTTTGTCCTTCAAGTTGTCCGGAAGATACTGTTGCTCCACGAAGTGTTCTTCGAAGTTGTGGGCGTACTTGTACTCCCTACCGTAGTTGAGTTGTTCCATGAGTTTCGTCGGAGCGTTTCGGATGTGAAGAGGAACGGGNNAGATTGGGGAGCTTCCTCACATCTTCCCACGCCTCCTCGATGGCCGCGTAGGAGGCGTTGCTCTTCGGGGCGGACGCAAGATAGGCGGCGGTCTGCGCCAGGATGATGCGCCCTTCCGGCATCCCAACGTAGTCGATGGCTGTAAAACATGATGTCGCAAGCGTCAACCCGTACGGATCGGCATTCCCGACATCTTCGGAAGCGAGGACTACCATTCTCCGCGCAATGAACTTCGGATCTTCTCCCCCATCGAGCATTCTCGCCATCCAATAGATGGCCGCATCGGGATCGCTCCCGCGCAGACTCTTGATGAACGCCGAGATCGTATCGTAATGCTGATCTCCCGTCTTGTCGTAGAGTGTGTACTTCCGCTGAAACGCTTCCTGAATCTTCTCCTTCGTGATCGAGACACTTCCATCCGGCTCAGGTTTCGTCAGGCGGAGAGCGATCTCCAGGCCGTTCAGCAACTTGCGCGCATCGCCGCCGGAAAGAAGCATCAGGAAATCAGGATTCTCGACGTTGATGGTGCGTTTCTGTAGTTCTCTATCCGTTGTCCGCGCGCGGTTGAGAATGCTCTCGAGCTCCGGCTTGCCAAGCGGATCGAGCACGTACACGGGACAGCGAGAGAGAAGCGGTGAGATGACTTCAAACGACGGGTTTTCGGTCGTCGCCCCGATCAACGTGATAATTCCCTCTTCGACGCTGTGAAGAAGGGCGTCCTGCTGAGCCTTGTTGAAACGGTGGATCTCATCAATAAAGAGGATGGTCCGTTTCTTCAGATGCTTCAGGTTCTTCTCAGCCTTTGCGATCACCTCCCGCACGTCCTTTACACCGGAGGAAACTGCATTAAGCTGGAAGAAATCCGCCTTCACGTGATTCGCGATCAGGCGAGCGAGCGTCGTCTTGCCCACTCCCGGCGGACCCCACAAGATCATGGATGTGAGCTCTTCCGCCTCGATGAGGACGCGGAGCGGTTTGGCTTCACCGAGGAGATGATCCTGCCCGACAAACTCGTTCAGTGATCGAGGCCGGACGCGCTCAGCGAGCGGTGCGGAGATGGGGCTGGATCTGGTTCGCTCGGAATGTGGATCGTTGGAGAAGAGATCGGACAAGATGTGGATTCCACTGATTGTTGTGGGAGCGTAAGACGAGATGGTGAGATGGGTGTTGGATCGGAATTTGGGTTATCCTGTTCTTGTTTTCCCCGAACTGAAGTTCGGGATTGGGGGCTGGGGGGGGTGCTCTCAACGCGCGCCGACTAATTCTTTTTCACCCGGTACACGGTTTCCCCTTCCCGCACCATCCCGTACTTTTCCCGTGCGACCTTCTCGATCGTCTTCTTGTCGCCCTCGAGCGCCTTGAGGTACGACTGCAGGCGTTTCGTTTCCTCCTCCGCCGCCCTCACTCTTTCGATCATCACCCGGCGCTCGTGCTCCAGCCGGATTCGGGCAATCACCCCGCGATTATTGAAGAGCATGTAGATGACTGCGATGGTTCCCAAAATGGCGATGATGCCGCGCCGTTTCGTCTTGAAGATCTTCTTGACGAAGCCGTTCAGCCAATTCTTTTTCGGGATTTTTCTGTAGAACTGCCCTTCCATTGGCTCCAAGGTAGTGTTTCTTCGCTGGTTATGCAAACTCTCGCGACAGAGGTTGGTGTTGTTCTGAGGATGCAAGTTGCCAAGTCATGATTTATACCACTCCGCCTTCGGCTGGTAGGTGGTCTTCAGATGTTTCTTCGCCTCGTGGCGTTCGATCGCAAGTTGGATGAGCCGATCAAGCAGCTCCGGATAGGAGAGTCCGGATGCCAACCACAGCTTCGGATACATGCTGATCGACGTAAACCCTGGAATCGTATTAACCTCGTTCAGGAAAACTCTCTCGCCGGTCCGGCTGACGAGGAAGTCGACACGGGCCATCCCCGCGCAATCCAATGCCTTGAACGCACCGACGGCATATCGTTGCACCTTCCTGACGGTCGCCTTCAGGAGTTTTGCCGGAATAATGGCTGAAGATTTTCCATCCACATACTTTGCGTCGTAGTCGTAGAACTCGTTTGAGGGGATAATCTCTCCCGGGATGGAGGCAATCGGTTCATCATTCCCCAACACGCTGCACTCGATCTCGCGTGCCTTCGCAACCGCCTTCTCGACAAGAACCTTCCTGTCGAACTCTCCCGCAAGGTGGATTGCCTCGATCAATTCTTTCCTATTGTGCGCCTTACTGATCCCAACGCTCGATCCCATATTGGCCGGTTTGATGAAGCAAGGGTAGCGGAGTTTCTTCTCGATGCTTCCGACGATCCTTTTTTCATTCGCACCGAAGGAGTCGATGACCAACCAGAGATCGGGGGTCACGGGAATTCCCGCCTGCCGGAGGAGTTGTTTCTGGATAACCTTGTCCATCCCGACAGCCGAGCCGAGGACGCCGGAGCCGACGTACGGAACATCCGCCAGCTCGAACAATCCCTGTATTGTTCCATCCTCACCGTAGGTTCCATGCAGCACAGGAAAGACGACGTCCACGAAGTGCGTCGACTCCTCGTGCCGGGCGTCGCCAAGCTGAACGAGACCTCTCTTTCGTGGGTCGGGAAGGAGGATGTGCTCGGGAAGGTTTTCGATGTTGACCCGCTCCTTCAGCAAACCGAGCGCATCATGCGAGCTCAACCACCGGCCTTCGTGCGTGATGCCGATAGGGACGACCTCGTACTTCTCTTTATCGAGGGCGTTGATCACGGACGTCGCCGACACGAGTGAGACTTCGTGTTCGGCCGAGCGGCCCCCGAAGATTACTCCAACACGGAGTTTTTTCGACATACCGGTTCCCTTACCGAGCTATCAGTTGTGAGTGCGGTGGAAGTGAAACGTGTGGAAGGTCGTTCACGCTGCTTCTGCAACGAATCGTTTGACGAGCGTGCGCATCAGCGAGAGAGTTTTTCGTTCAGGAGTTCTCGGATCATTTGCTTCATCGCCTCTTCCCCCTCCTCCGGCCTGCACTCGTCCGATGTGGTGCACACATTGCTCTCGGAGATGGTCTTTCCGTAGCTCTCCTGACTGATTGCACGCAGCCGTTCCACATCGGCGCCGGAGAGAGGCCGCGGGCCTCCAAGCATTCGTGCGACAAACGTCATATGGGCAACGTGCTCGACCTTCTCCATTTTGAAATAGGCATCGTCCAGATCCTTTCCGTACGTCACGACGCCGTGATTGCAGAGAAGGATCGCGTCAGCGTGTTTCACGAATGGCGCAAGCGAATCCGCCACTTCGTCCGTCGAGGGGGTTGCATAGCGTGCCAGGGGAATTGCACCAAGTCCGACGACAACTTCCGGAAAGACACATTCCGTCAGCGGAATTCTCGCGGCGGCAAATCCGGTTGCATAGACCGGATGCGCATGAACGACCGCCTGAATGTCGCTCCGCTGCAGGTAGATGAAGAGGTGCATATNNACGGGACGCCCCTCGATGGTCACCTCTACAAGATCGCTCATGCCCACCCTCCCCTTATTCATGGAGGTCGGTGTGGTCAGGATGTTCCCGTTCGCCAACCGGGCACTGACGTTGCCGTCGGTGGCCGAGACGAAACCTTTCTCATACAATCGATGAGAGATGAGAACGATCTGTTGAGCAATATCGGAGCGAGTGAGCATTCTCGGTGGACGGACTTTCACGAAGCGATGGCGGGAAGCATGAGACGAAACTGCGAGTGAAAATAGGCAAAAGAGAGATGAGGTTCAAGCAACCGTCGTTGCCTCAATCCCGAGATAGGAACACGGTTCTTCTACAGTTTCTATCAATCGAACTGAGAATCCCGAAATCTACCTGCGGATCCAATGCGAGATTTC
>DMMN01000130.1 GCA_003453835.1 Bacteroidota bacterium
TACGCTCCTTTATTCGTTCCGTACTGCTTGGCAAAAGCGTGCTCCCAGCAGTCGAGCGCAAGGATCACCCTTACCTCCGCCGGATAGTTATTTTGATGTTCATAGACGACGTAGTGTTGAAGCGTGCCATCATCGATCTGTTGTGCAAGGATCACCCAGCCGGGCGTTGCGTTCGCACAAGCTTTGAGATCATCCTTCCACGCATTCACAGAGCCAAAGTTGCGTTCGAGCGCGATTTTGAGGCAGNNTGCGACAGAGCGGCGGCGAATGAGCTCGGAGTGCTCGGCATAGGAATAATTCCCGACTCGTTCGACAGAGCCGAGGCGCTCGTTGATCTCATTATACTTCTTGACGTACCCAGCGTAGAGTCCGAGATGCTCCTCGATCAAGTCGGCATTGAAGCCGTCAAGATGGCCGACGAGATGAGCATAGTCTTTGATCGGATGCATATTATTCGACAAGAAGAGTCCCGCGCATTCCACCATGCCCGTCTCCGCAGAACACATCGCAGAAGAACGGAAAGGAACCTTTTTTATCGGCGACGAAACTTGTGCGCACCGTCTTCCCGGGTTCGAGCGTCTCGCTCACACCGAACGCCGCAAGGTTGAATCCGTGCGCCACGTCGATCGAAATAATCTGCAGATCCACACGCTCACCTTCCTTCACACGGATGGTTGACGGCTCAAACTTCCACGCCTTGGCGACGATCGTCACAAAGATGGTTTCAGGTTCGGTCGGTGTTTGTTCTTGAGGTGGGGTTTGAGTCGAGATCCCAGCGTTCGTTTCAGTCTCGACCGATTCAAGCGTTTCATCAATTGGCTCGGCCACCGGCGTCGAAGATCCAGAGTCCGATCGAGGGGCGGGAACCTGTGAAGACGCATCCGCAGAACTTTCAACCTCTGTTTGCGTTTGAACATTGCTCGTACATCCTGCACCAACAAGGGTCAAAGCGGCGGCCAAAAGAAAGAGTTTTGTCATAGGCGGCTATCATATCAGATCATGCTATACTTGTAACGCCTATGAGATGGCTTTTCCCATTGCTCTTCACGATCATGATGACCTTTCCCTCATCGGTGTTTGCTTTTAATCCGGGATGGCTCATCTCCGACGGAGATATGACGGATCGGTTTGCTCTTGATCTTGGAGTAGTCCAGCAAGTATTGAGCCGAGGCACACTCGCGCATTATATAAGCGAGGATATTGATGGACGGCGGCGGTATGCGTCGGACATCATCTGGCGTGCGGCTCAACGCAACGGCATCTCACCCAAAGTCATCCTTACAATGCTCCAGAAAGAGCAGAGTCTCGTTGAGGATCCAAATCCGGAGCAAAGCCAATTCGACTGGGCGATGGGGTATGCCGTGTGCGACGATTGTAATCACAGCACGCCTTCCATTCAGCGTTTCAAGGGCTTTGGGAAGCAGATCAACTCGGCCACGCTTCAGCTTGCCGAAGGTTATCTGGCTGATCTCGTGAGTGTGGGACAGACGATCGTGGGTTACAGGCCGGGGAGAACATTCGCGATTGACGGCGAGAGTGTTTACATCGAAAACGACGCGACCGCGGCTCTGTATACCTACACGCCGCACATTCTCGGTAATGAAAACTTCGTTAAAATCTACAATCGCTATTTCGGACAGGACTACCCCACGGGAACCTTGTTGCAAGACGCAGATTCCGGCGGCGTCTTTCTCATCTCGCAGGGCAAGAAGCGCCCATTCCTTTCCATGACAGCTCTGGTCTCGCGTTACAACCCAGACAACATCATCCCCGTCGAGTCGGGAGTTCTTTCAAGTTATCCCGACGGCTTGCCCATCGCATGGCCGAACTATTCCCTTCTCGATACGGGCGAGACTGTCTATCTTCTTGTCGGCGACATCCTACGCCCCTTCGCCTCGCGCGAGACTCTGCGCGATCTCGGCTTCTCGCCGGATGAACCGCTGACGATCGAGCCAATAGAAATTGCCGGCTATGACGTCGGGCGCCTCATCACTTCAAGCTCGCAATACGTGAATGGACTCCTTGTTCAACACGTTGGCGGAACGTATTACTACATCGAGGACGGCAAACGCCACATTGTCGCAACGGAAGATATTCGGCAGAACCGCTACGCCGACCGTATGGCCGTCGTAATGACCGGAGACGAGATCAGCCAGTTTCCCGAGGGTCAGGCTATTCGTCTGCGGGACGGAACCTTGATGCGTTCGGAAGACAGCCCTATCGTCTACGTCGTCTCGGAGGGAACGAAACGACCAATCGTGAGCGAGTCCACCTTTGTGCAGATCGGCTGGGACTGGAATGATGTTACAGTTGTCTCGCCTGAAACGATTCTTGTTCATCCTCTCGGCTCCGCGTTCGAGCTGACGCAGGAAGTAGAGTTTGAAGTTTCTGATTCATGATTTTGATCGCTCTCCCTATGCTTATTCACGCCAGTTTTCTCCCCCATTCGCCTCTCCTTCTCAAGGAAGTTCATCCGGAGCGTTATGGAGAGCTTGAAAAAACGCACAAGGCGATCGAAACGCTTCGACATGATCTTTACGCTCTCCAACCGGACACGCTCTGCATCATCTCGGGACACGGCGAACGATGCGCCGAAGCGTTCAGCATTGATCTCGCTCCGGAATATCGCACAGACATGAAACCGTTTGGAGATCTCTCCGAGCCGACCACTCATGTGCCGGCCGCAAAACTTATTGACCGCCTCCAACGGCATTTGCGCAAGGAGGATATCAGCTTCACGCTGTCAACGAACGAGACGCTCGAATATGGAACCGCCGTCGTGCTTCGTCTTCTCGGATCCCAATTTCAAGACGTGCAGATTATCCCACTCGCCTATTCCGACGCCGAGGCAAAAGAACACGCGCAGTTTGGAAAGGCTTTGCGTGATGTTTTGGATGAAGCGTCCGAACGTGTGGCCGTCATCGCGACCGGGGATCTTTCCCACTGCCTTTCGAGCGAGGCGCCGGGAGGGTTCTGCAAGGAAGGGCAGATGTTCGACGATGCCGTAGTGAGAGCCGTACAGCAAGGTTCCCTCTCCAACCTGCTTTCCATTCCCAAAGAGATCGTCCTTCACGCTCAAGAATCCGGTTATCATCCGCTCCTGATCCTCTACGGTCTTCTTGACACCCGACTTTCTACCGCCGAAGTTCTCTCCTACGAACATCCTTTCGGCGTCGGCTACCTCGTCGCGCAGTTTCGGTTGTAGATCCTATGCCCTTCTTCGTCAACGTCTACCCCATCAAACGCCTGCCTCGACGATTTGGCGCATTTACCTACGTCGTACTAGACGAGACGGCTTCGGAGGTGATCCGAGGCTCTTTTGTGATCATTCCTTGGCGATCCGGTTCTGTTCGAGGCATTGTTTCGGAAGTCCACGCTCGAAAACCCGAAGGAGAGACCAAGCTCGTAAGCGAGCTCATGACAATGCGCCTCTCGGAGAGCGAGCTTTGCGTCTATGAGCGCGTCGCGGAAGAAACTTTTCAATCCGTCTCAAGCGTCCTTGCCGCCGCTTTCCCAACCCCCAGCCGAAATTTAGCCAAAAAATCAACAAGCTCCGGAGCTAGCTCCGGAGCTGGAATGGCTAAATTAAGCTCTTCGGTGAGTCGGCGCACGTTGAA
>DMMN01000238.1 GCA_003453835.1 Bacteroidota bacterium
TCCTTTTTTTGTTCAGATTTCTCAGTCGCGGAGTTCACCCCGCTCAAGGCGGGGCTCCTTCGAAATGACAAATATGGCTTATAAGACAGCCTCACCTCAGATTTTTCAACGAGTTTATTCAGCCGTCCGTTTCAACGGATGGCTGCGAAGCGGTCAACTTGAGGACGTTAGTTGCACGAATTGAGATTCGCCGATTCTCAAAGAGAAGGTGATGGAGTTCTGCGTCTGGAATGGGCGTCGATTGTTTGTGGGATAGACAATGCAACTAGACCTTGGCGAGCGATTGCGGCATTTGATTCTTCGATGTAACCCTTTTGGCGAAGCCATCACTTCGTGACAGGGTAAGTGATTGATGTTACCTGTTGCTATCCGAGGGCGTTGCCCTCGGTTGATGTATCCTTTCCCTTCGGGGAAGAGTTTTGCGCGGCGATGCGGTCGAGTTTGGTGTCATGGGCCATTTAGCCGATGCCCATGCCGTCCTCGCCGAGCTAGTCAGGAATTTTGTAGTGTGATATGGTTTGTCCGATCATTTTCCTAACCCCGTTTTCTTCAGCAACTCAGCGAACCGCGGGTCCGAGTGCAAAGGATCATAGGCCGGATTCACTTTGAGGTATTGCATTCCCTCAGCGTGCTCCTGATAGGCCTTATCGAGCATAGCAAATGTCTGCTCAACCTGATCTAAACCGGCATGGATCACCGCAAAGTTGACTGGCGAGACATATCGTTTCCTGGATTGCTGCCTCAACTGCTGCATGATCTCTATGGCTTTCTCTTGCCGGCCTAAACGTCCATAGGCATAGCCGAGACCGGCCAAAGCCACAACGTTACCCCGGGAGATGGTAGTTGCCTTATGAAGCTCCGCGACGGCTTCGTTGGAGAGAGCTTTTTCCACATAGGCTAATCCAAGCCAATAATGTGCGCGATAAAAGGTCGAATCGAGCTGAAGCGTGTTCTTGAGCTGTTCAATCGCACCGTCGTAACGGCGTGCGAAGTAAAGAGAGGCCCCGACCGCGGTGTTTGCGATGAGTGAGAGAGGGTCGAGTTCCAACGCGCGCTTTGCCTGTGCGACTGACTCCTCGTGGCGTCCAACGATCCAGAGGTACTCCGCATACCACTGGTGAGCTGTGGCGTAACCGGGATTGAGCTCGAGACCGCGTAGGTACTCTCTCTCCGACTCGGCCAAGTTCCATTCAAAATCACCAAGGATGCCGCCAAGCGAGATATGAGCTTCCGCGAGCATTTCATCGATCTCCAGTGCTTTCATCGCTGCTTGTTTAGCTCTCTGGAATGCTTCCTTCGATGGGGTGTTCAAATAGCTGCCACCTCCGACGATATAACAATCGGCGATTCCGACATACGCCAGAGCGTAGGCCGGAGCTTTTTCAACCGCTTGTTGAAAATAGGCCAGAGCCTTCTGTACATCTTCTTCCGTTCGCCTGTTCCAAAAGTATCGTCCTTTGAGATAGGCATCGTGCGCAGCCGGATCTATCCGCTGCGACGAAGTGAGCCTCTTCTCTTCCTCGGGAGTCACAGCGACTCTTATCTCGCCGGCAACAGCGCGGGCTACTTCACTTTGCATGATGAGGATGTTCTCGAGAGTACGGTCGAATGCGTTTGCCCAGAGATGACCCTCAGGCGATGCCCGCAGTAATTGGATGTTGATGCGAACGGCATTGCCGACTTTCAGGACGGAACCCTCAACCAATGCCTTCACGTCGAGCTCGATCGCGATATCTCCCAGCGTCTTCCTCGAGTTCTTATATTGCATCGCCGACGTTCGTGAGATAACGCGCAAGGCTTTAATCTTGGAAAGCTCCGTGATGAGTGCCTCGGTCATCCCATCGCAGAAATACTCCTGGTTGGGATCGCCGGAGAGATTCTGGAACGGCAGCACTGCGATGGAGTCGAGCGGCTCTTCGACCGAGAAGTTTCCTCTGACGACCAAAAACCAGACTCCGGCCGACATCAGAGTGAGTATGACTAACGTGATCGGAAGCAGCGTCCACCATCGGATTTTTCTTCGAGCTCTCTCAGACCTGATAGAAACGGCGGTGCCCCTCTCTTCTGTGTCTTTTCGGACTCTCCGCAGGTCTACAAGGAACTCGTCCACATGCTGATATCTGTCCTTTCGATCCTTCTGCAGAGCTTTCATGACGATTCTTTCTAACTCCATCGGTACTCCGCTGCGCAGCGCCGTGAGCGCTTGCGGCGCCTCGTTGAGAATCGAATACACCACCGCTTCCTCGTATTCACTCCTGAACGGCAACTGTCCTGTCACCATCTCGTAGAGCATCACTCCCAGCGACCAGATATCAGTGCGATGGTCCACTGTTTCTCCCCGCGCTTGTTCCGGCGACATGTAGGCGATAGTCCCAAGCGTTTTGCCCGTCTTGGTGATCAACGTTCGGCCTGCTAACTTTGCCAAACCGAAATCGAATATCTTTGCTACGCCATCGGTTGTAATGATGATATTCCCCGGCTTGATGTCCCGATGAACAATTCCCCTCTCGTGCGCCTTCGACAATCCGCTCGCGACCTGTGCAGCAATTTCGTCCGCCTCTTCTAACTTCATTGGCCCCCGAGCGATCTTCTCTTTCAACGGCTCACCCTCATAGCAATCCATGACGATGAAGAGTCTGACTGCCCCTTCAGGGCTATCCGTTTCATCAATGTCGTGGATGGTGCAGATGTTATTGTGCTGGAGAGCAGAGGCTGCCTGAGCTTCGTGGATGAAGCGTTGCTTCGCCTCTGGATCGTTAGTCAGTTCAGGTGGAAGGAATTTAAGTGCAACGGTGCGTTTGAGACGGGTGTCTTCGGCGCGGTAAACCACTCCCATGCCTCCTTCACCGAGTTTTTCCAGAACCTTGTAGTGAGATATTGTTTGGCGGATCATTGTGCTTATTTCACTTCGGTTTCCCTCCAGGTGAATCGGGAGATCGACCCCCATGGGTTCGAATGTTGGAGATCGGGGCAGCGCGCCTGGACCAAAACAACCGGAGAGGAAACTCGAACCCTGAAAGGGTGCGATACGCGTGTCAATCCCAAACAAACCGCTCATCGCATTCGACACCGAACTCTTTCAAGAAAACGCGATGCTCATCCTGGGAAGCCACTTCCGATGATGATCCTCTTGCGCACAATGAATCCCCTTACATGCTCAACGTGTGATTGCCGATGCGTAAACGGATCTGTGTGCGAGTATAGACTCCCACATCATCTGGTAATCGGTGGAATGTTCGGGATCGGAGGCAGCCTGGGATCTTCCGGATTGTGTTCCGTTGCCTCAGAATCGCGACAAGACAGGAAAGGAGAGAACGTTGGAGAGGCCTGGCGGTCGCGTCCGGCAACCTCGGCTCGGTATCGACCGCCTCCTCCCTCGACAAATGATTCGGCGAAAATCATTACCTATGTTGTTCCGCAGCCGGACTCAGGAGTTGGCGAGTGAGGGAGTCCTGCTCCTCAACAGAATGAGACCACGGATGGAATTGAAGCAGAGAAGCCGGCAGGGCCGGCACCAGAGGACGGCCGGAGAATTGAAAGAGAAGCGAACATCCGCTCCTCCCACGTCACCGTCGGACAAAAATGAAATCGCCACCTTCGTCCCCTGTCTCTCGGATTTCGCCAAATTGAGGTATTTGCTTGATCGGACTGTTATTGATGACCGCCTGGCGGAAGCTGGCAAAAAGATTTTCTGCGGTAAGCATTGGCTCGGCGTTTTCCTTCAGCCGTTTGATGAGGTACTCGACGAACACACTCTTGTCCGGAACCTGCTCTTTCATCGTCCCGCTCGTCATTGCCTTGCGGCTCGGGAGTTTGTACAGCTCGCGAATGGCCGTCGGAGGATTGACGAAAGCATCTCTCGTCCGAAAGATTCCTCCGCTGAAACAAGCATCCGAGACAAGCAGCGTATGTTTTGTGGACACGCCGCCGATGTAGTCGCGAATGGTGCCGTTCGAAATCCACTCCGTCCGGGAGGATTGACTCGCGTTAACGGGGAGCCAGAATCCCTGCTTCAAACGCTCGTCCCAGTATCCATGCCCCGCATAGAAAATGAGCAGGTTATCATCTCCCGTGAGCCTTCTCGCGAGTTGGTCAAACGTAAGGATGATCTCCGTTCTGGAAGGATTCTTCAGGAAGATGACGTTCGGGGCGTTGAAGCGATACATCGATGTCAGCGTGGTGACAAGCTGCTCCGCATCTTGAATCGGATATTCCAGATCATTGATGCTTTGATCCTGATAGTCTTGAATCGCCACCACCAACGCATAGTAATTGCCGCTGAACAACGCTTCTTCCCGCACGATCGTCAGCGTCAAAACATTCTCGTTGCCGGCATGGTCGAGCGCTTTGACATCGATGAGATTCGCCCCGGTCTCCAGATTCACTGCACGCGAGAATTCCGAGCGCGGGCCTGTGCTCCTGAGAGTTGCCTCCTGTCCATCGATGAGCACAAGCTTCACGCCTCCTGGATCGGTGGCAACACCGCGGATCATGACCGAGGAGGATGTCGTCTGCACATCTGCTTTCGATCCTACGATCTTGAGGCCCCGAGTCGTTGCTTGAGCCGGTTCGGTCAACTCAATCTCGGGGGGGAGGTTGTCTTTGATGGTTTCGGGGGGAGGCCCAAACGAGCCCTGATTGGTTCTGCCAGTGATCTGCCGACCAGCCAACTGCTGACCGATGAGCATTAGGCACATTGCGGCAAAACGAAGAGTCTTCATAGCAACCTCCTGGGAAGTCGCTCATTTATTGAGAAGTCTGCCCTTCGAGACTTTGCAAGCGTCGTCCTTCAAGAATCCCCGCGTCGCTACTTCAACAACAACATCTTGGAAGACTGGACGAGCCCGTCCGCCTCGAGGCGGCAGAAGTAGACGCCCGACGTCAAGCCGGCGCCGTTTCGATCCCTTGCCTCCCACTGTATCTCGTAGTAACCTGCCTGTTGGATTCCGTTCAAGAGCGTCGTAACCTCTTCTCCAACGGAATTGAAGATCCTCAAAACGACGTTCGCCTCTTTCGAAAGCTNNTTGAATGGATTCGGATAGTTCTGGCGCAGAGAAAACTCCTGTGGCATCTCGGCAAGTCTTACGGCGTCTTCAGGCCCGGCGAGAACCGTGATGGTGAAGGGAGAATTGATCTGCCTTGGCACATCGATCGATGCGCCATTCATCACATCGACACGACCGAGATACGGAATTCCGACGACCGCCAACTTCCATCCTGTGGGAAGGTCCTCGATCTCTTTCAGTTTCAATGATTGAGTATTCCTGGGATCAACAACGATTTGCCAGCGAAGCGGAAGNNATACGGATCCTCATCCATCTGCTCAGGTCGTTGTGGAGGCATCGGATAGTCATAGAAATCCATTCCCGCGCTTGCCAACGCATGTTGCCCGATTCTCAGCGACGACGGGCCGACATCGAGTATTGCGTGCCATCCGTCGTTCCCCGCCCATTCGCTCACGCGAGTTGACGGACCACCGCGAACAAACGTGAACGTCGCGCTCGCCCCCGACTGATTCCACACTGCGTAACCGCCAAAGGGCTTTATCTTTTCCGATGACGGGTTGAGCGGTCCATCCCAGCGAGTTGACTCATGGGAGTATCTATAGACTCTGATGCCCGAACTTCCCGGCGTAGTGTTGACGGGCGTCCACGTAGCCTCGTCTGTGTGGAACGGCGAGCCCACGATCGACCAGCCCGTAGGAAGGTTGACTTGATATGTGGGATCACCAATAACTTCACCGGCCCCGAATGTCAGGCTAAACGATCCTGTCTTGGCAGTGGTCTTGAACCAGACCCCCCGACCGAAAGTAAAGGCATCTCCGGCACCGGTGAGTTCTACAAGTTGCCCTCCCTGGGCGCCGTAGATCTTCCACGGTGTCGTGCCTGAAAGCTGCGAGGAGAGACTTGAAGCAGCCGTGTTGTCAAGCCGGTATGGGACGCTGAGAAGGACCCAGGAGGACGCCGGAATGCCGCCACTAAATCGTCCGAGGGTGGTTGTGGCAGATGAGATCCGCGATGAGCCTGTCCCGGTAACGCTCACGCTCGAAGAACCCCCTGACGCATTGTGCGTGAGAGTAATCACGCCGGAGTACGAAGTGCCCGTCGTCGGTCTGAACGTGACGGTCACCGACTGATTGCTTCCAGTCGCGACCGTAAGACTCGATGAGCTCACCGTAAACGCGCTGTTATTGCTAACAATGCTTGATACTGTCAGAGTCGCGCTGCCGGTGTTATTCACGATAAACGATTGTACACTGCTTAGCCCCACGCTGACAGTCCCAAAGGAGATTGACGACGGTGTGAGAGAGATTGCAGCCGCCCCAGATCCTGACCCTGTGACTGACAGGCTTGACGGACTTCCGCTTGCATTATGAGTCAATCGGATGGTTCCGGTGTAGCTCGATGCTGCGGCAGGGGCGAAGGTCACTGTCACAGTCTGCGCACCTCCACCAGACGCGATGTTGAAACTCGAGGGACTGACCGAAAACACGCTCGCATCGCTCGTGATGCTGGTGACGTTGAGCGTCGCGTTTCCCGTGTTGGAGACCGTGAACGTTCTCTGCAGGGTGCTCCCTACGTTAACGGATCCAAATGCCAGAGAAGTTGCCGAGAGCGCGATGGCTGGAGCAGGCGTGGAAGAGCCGGTGCCGGTCGTAGTGACGGTTGAGACACCTCCGCTCGCATTGTGATTGATCGTGATGGCGCCTGCGTACGATGTAGCCGAGCTCGGCGTGAATGTCACCGTGAGAGTCGTCGAACCTGAGGGTCCGAGCGAGAAGCCACCGCTCGCGACACTAAACGCGATGCTGCTGCTCGACACGCTCGAGACGGTCAGCGTGGCCGTCCCGGTGTTCGTGATCGTCAGAGGCAACTGAGCGCTGCTTCCCACATTAACACTCCCGAATGCTAGTGACGTCGTCGAGAGGGAAATGGCAGGTGCCGTCGTGGTACCAGTTGAGCGAAGCACGAGACCAAATTCACCCACTGCCGTAAAGGCGCCACCGGCGGCGGAAGCCGCTAAGATGAAATTAAACGTACCGGAAGATTGCCTTATCCAGGTAGATCCTCCATTTGTGGTCCGAAGCATTGTACCGTTCTCGCCCACTACGAGGCCGTTATTCGCATCACTAAACGCGCCTCCCCAGAAATTGTCCGTCGTACCGGTGTTCTGAGGCGTCCAAGAGCTTCCTCCATTTGTGGTGCGAAGAACAACGCCACCGAATCCCACGCAGTACCCGTTGTTCGCATCGACGAAGTACACACCGCGGAGGAGAGTGGTCACACCGCTAGACTGAGACACCCAAGTTGCACCTGCGTTTGTCGTTCGAAGTATCGTTCCGGTAGTGCCCACTGCAACAGCAGTGTTGGCAGATACAAACGAGATTCCACGAAAGCTCTCAGTAGTCCCGCTGGACTGCTGAAGCCACGTTGCCCCACCGTTCGTGGTCCTCAGGATGAGCCCCAGGTGACCCACAATTGTTCCCGTGTTTGCATCAGTGAAATGCACTGCCCTTAGAATCGTGGTCGTTCCACTCGCCTGCGAGGTCCATGTGGAACCACCATTCGTCGTCCGGAGGATAAGCCCTCCTTGACCGACAGCCGTGCCGGTGTTTGCCCCGACGAATGAGACCCCGAGCAGAATGACGTCGGACACTCCGCTCGTCTGTTTTGTCCAGGTTGATCCTCCGTTCGTCGTGCGAATGATGATTCCGTTTGCACCGACGGCCGTCCCGGTGAGAGCATCTGAAAACGAAACGCCGTAGAGAGTTTCCGTGGTACCCGATAGTTGAACCGACCATCCTTGGGGAGCGGATGCGGTGATGAAGGTCGCGTCTGAACTATAGGCCGTTCCCTTACTGTTCGTGGCCGCCACGCGATAATGGTATGTCGTATTTGGCGAAAGCCCTGTAAGTGGTTTCTCGAACCAACCGGTGTAGAGAAAATTGAATGGACCTTCAGTCGAGGTCGATCCGTAGCTCGTCGTCGTGCCGTATTGAATTGAAATCGTAGTGTTCAAGCCATTCGGATTGAAAATGGGATTTATCCAAGCTGACGTGGACAGAATATTTGAGACCCACCCCTCATTCGCGAACGGGGCAGACGATACAAAGCGCGAGAGCTTAATCCGATATTCTCCGGTCGGATCGGCCATCACACGGTTCCTATTCGCTTTCGACGCGCTCCTCTCCTCTATCGACTCCTCCAATCGACCCGCCGAGTTTGGAAAGTTGCCTCCAAGCTCAGCCACCCGGACATAGTGCGTCCCGGTGGCGGGGACCAAGTAAACATACCTTGAATCCGTGCCTTGGACGTAGCGATCGCTCCCCCCCTCATAGTTGCCGCTGCCGTTATAAACGGTGAAGTATGAGTCGAGTCGCGATGTTAATATATTGTAGGCATAGATCTCGACGGTATCCCCTGCCGACGCCGTGAACCTATAGTAATCAACATCTCCGGCAGGATTGATTGAAGCATTGAGAGAATCACCGTAGGAGATCAGTTGTGCCTGGCTCGCCGTGTTGTTTGGTTCGCTCTCGACTCGTGCTGTTCCGAGGTTACCACCAACCCATTTTACAATCGCTCCGGAGGTTCCCACTGCCCACCCAACAGCCGACGTAGGAAACGACACGTCGTTGAGAGAGGAGCTGATGGGCGACGGGCGCGCGACCCAAGTGATGCCGCCATCCATTGAAAGATATGTATTGCTCGTAGCACTACTCCCCACCGCGATCGCAGCCGTCGATGATGGAAAGGTGACTGAACGACCGCTGGTCAGGCCGGTCGGAATAGCCGCACTCCATGTGGCTCCACTGTTCGTCGTTCGACTTACACTGCCGTTGGTTCCAATCTCGAGCGCGTACGCATCATCCCTGAGAGCCGTCGAACTAAGAAAGTTTCCTAAACCAGGGATGGTGCTGCTTGCCGCCCAAGTCCTCCCCCTATCGGTTGATCGAAACGTTCGAGGAACGAACGTGGCGACATTTGCAGCCGTCCCAAAAAGCACGGTATTCCCGAACACGGCAAGATTATTCGCGCCGCCGAATTCACCGCTCAACGGCGTCGGCAAACTCGACTGGGGAACACGACTCCACGTGGCTCCACCATTTGTCGTCGTATATACCACAAAGTACCCGATCTCCGGATCACCCATCAGAATGCCGTTGTTCGCATCCGTGAAGCGTACGGCGTTGTAGAATGTGCCGGCCGCATTGCTCCCAAGCTGCTGCACCCAACTTGATCCTCCATCGGTCGTCTTGAAGAGAGCGGAGACGCCACCGGCGCCGTCACCACCGGCTACCCAGGCAATGCCGGCATCGAGCGCTTCAACGCTGTAGTAGGTATAGGTCGAATTGGGAGGGCTGACTCTTCCCCAACTTGTTCCTCCATCGGTCGTGCGCAGAACGGTTCCCGACGCGCCGCAAGCCCACGCCGTTGTCGCAGACACTCCATCGACGCTGTACAAAGAACTAGTCGTTGGTGTCGATTGAGATACCCAGTATTGCCGCGCTTCTGCTCGCTCTGCCATGAGCAACAGCAATCCGGCGAATAGCGATTGCAACCGTAACAGTCTCTTCATAACAGGCATTCTCCTTGTGGTAGCAGTGCGTTCGAAGTGAAGGGCTCGAGACAAACAAATACTGTAACTGTTCAACTTGACTTGTTGCCCACGAAACACGCGAATCACACGAACGCTGGAAAACGATCAAGAAACTCCTTCATGTGGCACCAAATCGTTTCGCGTTATCCGCGCCTGCCCCGACAACCTTCCAGTCGGGGTGTTTCGTGGGCTGAATAGTTCTTCTTTCTTCAGGAGATTTCTTGCTGAGCAATTGCGGAGTATTGTTGATAGAGTGAATCACCACCATCTATCCGATCAACGCAAACGTTCGTGGTTGGCAACCTCTTGTTGGCCCGTGTTAGACGTCCATCCGTCCGGACAGTAACGAGAAGTCATCGCCATCGATGAAGCATCATTGGTTAACCGGAAAGGCAGGCGGGCTTCCGTAAGGATCCGCCGCCGTCTTGTCCGTTGTTTTGGCTTTGCCAAGGAGATAGGCCGCGGCCCCTCCCAGGACTGCAACTCCCCCAACATAGTACAACCAACTGGAGGATGACGACTCAATAGCCATTTTCAAGGGAATACGTTTTGTCTCACCCGGCTGCACATCGGCCGTAAACTCCGCTTCTTCGTAACCGTCTTTGGTCGCTCGAATCAATCGTCGACCCGGCTTCACTTCAATCTTCCCCGAGGCCGGGATCACGGTCTTCCCATCAATCGTCACTTTCGCATCTTTTGGATCGAGGTCGATCTCGACGTAGCTCGGTGGTGGCGCCGTCTCTTTCGGCGGCTCCTTCTTCACAGTCGGTTGCGTTATGGGTTGTGCGATGACTGGTGGAGGAACGGCAGGCTTTTCCTCGGCCTTGGCATCGAGGACCTTCCCCGCGCCAGAGAAGTTGATGACTCCCGCGTCGAAGTCCGCTGCTACGCCTCCAGCACCTGTGGCCTGAAAAGCCGTCGAGAGCTTCTTCCCTTCCCACTGAAGCTCGACGGTGTACTTCGCTCCCGGACGAACCTGAATGGTATACGGCGTCTGTCCTTGCGGGAGATCGTTCAGGTAAATCTGTGCGCCACGGGGCGTGCTCACGACGGAGATATCAAGGAGCTTTACCTTCAGCTCTTTCGTTTCATAGTTGTTCTGATCGGACACCGCAGTCGTGTAGACCATCGGATCGTACCCTTCCTTCCTGATCTCGATCCGGTGCTGTCCGAGGGTGAGTTCTTTCTTCACGGGAGATAATCCGGCATCGACATTGTCGATCTTCACCGATGCGCCCGAGGGACTGGTTTCGAGCGTGTAGCTGATCGTCGTAGACTTCATCCGTGGGGTCAGCTCACGATCACTCGAGAGATCGACGGTCGTTGAGAACCGTTCCCTTCCCGGCGCATCGATCTCGATGTTGTAGTTGCCGCTTCTCAGTTTCTCGCGCACGACCTCCTTGTTCTCTGAAAACTTCTTCCCGTTCATATACACCGTGTTCGTTGCCGGAAGACCCAAGAGGGAGAGAGTGAATTCCGGAACGGAGACCACAAAGGCAAATTGTCCCTCAGACGCCCTGAGGTTGGCAAAGACCGGCCGATGACCTTTTGGATGCTCCGATCTCGAAAGCTCGAACACCTTCGATTGCAGATAGGAGTACAGCTCATCGGCGGTCACCACATTGTTGTTGTCCGAATCGGCAAGACGCGTCGCGAAGCCGTCGAGGATCGCTTTGGTGAAGGCGCTGTGCCCCCAGGTGGGGCTCTCAACAACCTGTTCGTCTTTTGTCCCAGCAGTGATGATCTGAACTGCCTCCGCAGACGTTACCTTCTGGAGATACGCTTCCGTTTGCCGGGAGAGTGACCGTGAGGTGACGGCGGAGAGGCCGCCGTAACATGCATCGACAAGATAGAAGACGTGCTTGGCGGCCACGAGCTCGGTCATCCGCTTCACTTCATCCATGCTCAGGCACGTGCTGTACATCGAACTCACCTTTCCGTCATGCGGAAGGAGGTATCCCATTTCCCCTCCTCTGGCCGAAACCTCCGATTCTCCGTGCCCCGCCCAATAGACGAGCAGCCGGTCGTTCTTTTTCGTCCTGGATCCCATGATCGAGAATTCCTCTTTGATCCTCGCCAGCGTTGCCTCTTCGTTGAGGATGATCTTGATATTCTCTTTCGGGAAATCGAGTGATTCCAGAAGCCCGGCGATCGCATTCGCATCCTGGACGGCATAGTTGAGCGCCGGAATCTTGGGATCGATGTACTTATTGATCCCAACAATGAACGCATAGCTATTTTCATAGGCGACAAACTTCTGTCCCTTCTCATCCTCCATCTCCACTACCTTCACACCCCGCGTTTGGCTGAACGCGGAAACGCCGGCAAAGAGAAAAAGGACAAGGACGTTGGCAATTCGGTTCATGGTATGGCCCTCCTTACACGTGTTACATCGATGGCTGTGATGACTGATAGTAATGACTTATGTCCACTAGTGCAACCTGCGGCCACGATTCACTTTCAGGCCGCCACTCGCCACGTTACGGCCAGTCCGCCTCGCAGTTTCTCACCTGGATGCGATCAACTTTTCATTCCCCGTCCCTGAAGCAGAGAGCTCTCCGCGACGGTACGTCATAGACGGCCCGGGGCATACTACTGAGTCGGCCTTATCTTTGGAGGATCCGGCAATCCCACTGATGGTCCAGGACTGGCCGCCGCTGCCGGCTTTCCCAAGAGGAGGTAGGCGCCGCCGCCCGCAACTGCCGCACCTCCGAGGAGATACACCCAGATGCCGCTTCCCCCTTCATCCACTTGATAAGCAGTCACCTCAAACTCATAGTCATCGCCGTAAAGGCCCTGAGAAACATCCTTCTTGTAGTCCCAGTGGATCTCCCTCCCCGAGCCGGCGAATCGCCCTATTCCGATCGCTCCACTCACCGTTCGAGGAACGATCCTGAAATTCTTATCGCTTCCCCTCTTCAACACGATGCCAATGTTGTAGCGAAATTCCGGGTCCGCGACCAGATCGTACGTGATCACCACAAGGCTTCCCACGAGCGCCCAACGAGCGTTCTCAATCCTCCCTTCGTCCTGTGACCAGGAATGTGCATATGCTCTCACATCAACCAAGAACAGGGCCAGGGCAACTACGAGCGTTACGGCAACGGGACGCTTCGCTGAGTCAATAATTGAAGTTCTCATACCCAATCCTTCGATGAGGACAAACGGCTCGAGAGCCCGACAACGGCTCCCTATTTCAATAGTGTCATCTTCTTCATGCGAACAACTTTCCCATCTACCACAAGCCGATAGAAGTACACGCCGCTTGATGAGATGCGTGCGGCCTCCATTGCATTCCAAACCACTGTGTAGACACCCGGCGCATGATGTCCGTCTGCTAACGTCTCAACGTGCTGACCGAGGATGGATAGAACATCCACCCTCACCATTGCGTCATGAGGGATCTTGTACGAGATGGCCGTGGACGGATTGAAGGGATTCGGATAATTCTGGCCGAGCTCGAAACTCGTCGGAAGAAGTGCCTTCGATTGGTCTTCGGCAAATGACCGCGGACCGATAACGAGCTTGAACCGCATCCGCTCAGCGATCGCCTGAAAGGCAAGGGTTTGCTTCTTCCGTAGATCAATCGGAGTTGTGTTGGACTCGCTCAGCAAGATTACTTCGTAGTTCGGCGGCACGTCTTCGACCCCTTTGATGCGGAGTGAGATGAAAGATCGGCGTGGAACCGAAATCTCAAACTCCCACACTTGTCCATCCCCGACCGCCGGGCGGAAATCGCTGTTGAATCGACCGTAGCGTGCATCCCAGAAAGGTCGTGAGAAGTACAGGAATCCCTGATCGAACATCAACGGCGGCTTCGGTTGATCCAACTCATCAAGATCGATTTTCGCTGTGGGGGCGATTCCCAGATAATTCTCCGAATCCGAGTTGATGTCTGTTTGAAGGACAAGCTGAAGCTTCCAATCAATGGGCGGGATCTCGGACGGAGCCACACGGAGTGCGGGGAATGGATATGGGATCTTCAGCGTGGAAGTACTCAAGTTGCAGTAATATCCTTTGAATGGCTCAAGCGTCGTCGCCGATTGGAATCCTCCGGTACCTGTATAGGACGACAGTTGAGCTGTTGATGCCAGCCCGTTTGAAGCGATGATCGAGCTCCAGGGAACATCGACGTCGAACGGATTCCCGATGATATTCCACCCGCTGCGGACATTGATGGTCACGGTCCCGTCGGAGGCGACCTGGGGCATGGTGGTGGAGCGGGAGAAGCCAAGCGTACCCTTGTTCAGAAGCCAGAAGCCTTCGCCGACCGTTAGCAATGAAGATGCCGTAAGCTCGGAAAGATGATTCGGCACTGCAGCCCCGTTGTCGCGGAAGAGCCTCCAGTCCGTGTTCTGAAATCCGGTGAGGACCTGGCTCGCCGTGAGACTGGAGGAGCCGGGGAAACTCACGAGCCGGTAGTCCGTCGAAGCGGTAGGGTTCGCCGGGAACGTAACGCCGGGTGAAGTGACGGTCCTCGCTGCAGCGGTGGAGAAGCTGAACGAGGACGAGAAACTCCCATAGCCGGCAGTGTTCTTTGCCCTCACGCGCCAGTAGTAGGTTGTGTTCGATGCGAGGGCGGTCGCCTGATAAGAGGCGACGGTCAGAGTTGAATCATTCACCAGTAAGGTTGATGTGAAGTTGGAATTCGTTGAGACCTGGAGATGATATGACACTCCCGTGATCGCAACCCAGGTGAGCGTCACGGTTGTCGCCTGATTCCCGGAGCCGTTGCTCGGAGTGGAGAGGGTTGGCGTTTATGGGAGTGCAATGGTCGTCGTCGTGAAGCTGACGATTGATCCGCGTTGGAGACCTGCGCTGTTTTGTCCCACTGCTCGATAGTAGTAGGTGGTTCCCGAGTTCAAACCTGTCAGATTCGCTGAAACCGAAACCGCACTCGTGCCCGAGCCCATCGATTGTGAGGAGGTGGCTGTAGATGAAGCGAGCGTGCTGCTCGTTCCCCATTCAAAGTATGCAGTTGTGGATGAGCCGTTGGGATTTACACTTCCGTTCAATGTCGCTGAAGTTGTGCTCACCAAAGAGGCACTCGATGTTGTGACGATCGGCGGAGATGCAGCGGCCGATGTCGTAAAACTCACAATCGATCCTCTTGATGTCCCTGCACTATTCTGCCCTACGACTCGATAGTAATACGTGGTGCTTGCGCTTAATCCGGTAAGATTCGCCGTTACTGAGACCGAACTTGTCCCTGAGCCAATCGATTGCGAGGTTGTCGCCGTAGATGTCGCCAATGTGCTGCTTGTTCCCCATTCAAAATAGGCTGTTGTTGATAAGCCATTTGGATTAGCTGTTCCGTTTAACGTTGCGGACGTCGAGCCGACATTTGTTGCCGCGCTGGATGTGACTGATGGAGTGCTACCCGTCGAAGCTCCCCCCGTGTTCCGCAAAACCGAGAAAGTGCCCCCAGCGTTGTTTACCACAATTAGATCGGGCTTTCCGTCACCATTCACATCCCATATGGCGACACCCCTTGGCGAGCTTCCTGTCGCAAAGTCAAGTTTGGAAGCAAAGCTCACCGTGCCGCTTGTACTGGTGTTCCTGAAGACTGAAACAGTGTTGGAGCCAGGGGTTGTTACCGCTATGTCGGTCCTGCTATCGCCATCCACATCACTAACAGCCAGGTAATAAGGGCTGCTTCCTGTCGTAAAGGCAACCTTAGTGGCAAAGCTCAGGCTGCCACTGGTGCTAGTATTTCTGAAGACGGAAATAGTGTAGCCATCTCTGTCGGCCACTATCAATTCAGGCTTCCCATCTCCGTCCAGGTCAGCAATGGAAACATCAATAGGACTCAGTCCTGCTGTCAAATCCACTTTGGAGGCAAAGCTCAGACTGCCGCTCGTGCTGGTGTTCCTGAAGACTGAAATGCCGGCGTTATTGTTTGCTACCAGTACATCGGGCTTGCCATCGCCATCCAGATCACCGATGGCGACACCGATAGGGAAGCCTCCTGTCGCGAAGTCAACTTTGGCAGCTAAATTTACAGTCCCACTCGTGCTGGTGTTTCGGAAAATAGAAACGCTGTTGCTCTCACTGTTTGTTATAGTTACATCAAGTTTACCGTCTCCATCCATGTCGCCAATGACAATTTTGTTGGGCCTATTTCCTGTCGTGAAGTCAACTGCGGCAGCAAACGCAATGGATCCGCTTGCACCGGTGTTTCTGAAGACTGAGAGAGTGCCACTATTCCAATTTGTCACGACAACATCAGGCTTGCCGTCTCCATCCAGATCACCAATGGCAACACCAGTAGGGGCGCTTCCAGTCGTAAAATCGACTTTTGTATCAAAGCTGATACTGCTGCTCGTGCTGGTGTTCCTAAAGACTGACATAGTGCTGGCGTTCTGATTTGTTACCACCACATCAGGCTTGCCGTCTCCATCC
>DMMN01000300.1:0-188 GCA_003453835.1 Bacteroidota bacterium
TCCCCACGATATTTGTTCATCACGTGAAGCAGACCCTTCGCAGCGTAGGTCGAGATTTCGTCCCAGCCAAGCCGGAGCCAACTGTCCTCCGCACGCCGAAAGTACTTCTTGTCGGGAAGCCCGTTTTCGGTCGTAGGGAATCCCGCGTCGGCCCATTCTTTCCAGCCTTTCCGGATCATCGGATACTT
>DMMN01000300.1:214-1208 GCA_003453835.1 Bacteroidota bacterium
TACATCCGGCGCACGTAGGTGAATCCCTTCAGACATCCCCGCGGATTCCAGGAAGGCGGAATCTTGTTCCCGTAGACGTCCGTCACCGCCGTCGCATCGTAGTTCTGCTCGATGCGGACGACGATCCCGTTGCGGACGAACCCACGCAGGCGGCAATTGTGGGTATCATTGGGCGCACAGANNTGGTCGCGGTAGATCTTCTCCCAGCCGCGATCAGGGTAGTAGGCAAGTGGATTATCGATCTTGCGGGAGAATTGAAGAAGGTCGAGATCGAGGACCGCGGTAGCGGCGAGAGATCCAAGCAGACCTTTCCCCGAGGTTTGAAGGAAGCGACGCCGATTGAGCTTTTCCATAAGGAACCTCTTCATGGACGGAGGTTGAGAGAATGAACAGCGAATCCGTGAGCGTTACTTCGGTTGCTGCAACAATTCTAGTTTGGGATCGAGCTCTTTGCTGAGCTCGAACAACGTCTTCCTATGGATCATGTCTTGAATAACTACCTTCGCCCGCTTCCATTGAGGGTGGACGGGACACGGGTTCTTGTCACCGCAGGCGGGAAACCCAAGAACACAGTGATCGAGAAACGACTCGCCGTCGACGGCGCGCACAATATCGCTGAGCGTGATTTCTTTCGGCGACCGGCCAAGGGCGAACCCACCGTTGGATCCTTTGAAGGAAGCAACGATCTCATCACGCGTGAGGGTTTGAAGCACCTTGTTGAGGAAATGATGGGGGATGTTGAGAGAATCCGAGATCTCACGAAGGAGGGCCGGCTCGCCCTGCGGCTGACGCGCAAGATACAGGATTGCCTGCAACGCGTACTCACATGACTTGCTGAAGATGAGGGACATAGGTTCTCGATAAAAAGACCTAATTGTCTGAATTATACAGCGGCAAACCCCTCTTGTCAAGCCGTTTTCCTCACCAACCGTTTATCAGGGATGGAGAGTTGAAGCGCAGAGTCGAATACCAGGTTGTTGAAAAACTGTTTTGG
>DMMN01000300.1:1221-3695 GCA_003453835.1 Bacteroidota bacterium
ATAAACGCCTTTTTCAACAGCCTGTTAGTGATGCTGTGCAAGACTCTCAACAAGGAGAGGGTCATTCACCGGGACCGGTCGATGCTTCGCGAACGACCGGAGCGTGATAATGAAGAATGCAGCGACCGCTGCCGCAATCGGCGCAATCTCCCAGATGCTCAAGAGCGGCTCCGCCTGCATAAACGGCGGAAGAATCATCCAGTACAGATCGATCCAATGACCGATCATGACGATCATGCAGACACGTAACAGGACTCCCTCATTTCGCTTCGTCCAGATCGGCAGCAAGGCGAGAAACGGAACGACCCAATTAAAGAGCACATTGACGATCGTGAAGATCGCCCAGCTCCCGCGCTCACGCCGGATATAATAGACNNGGCGAACACGAGCTTTCCGAGATCGTGAAGATGCGCCTCTGTTACGACTTTCGCCAACGGTCCCATGCGCCGCAAGAGGATCACGAGAATGGTGAGTGCCGCAAGACCGTTGAGAAACATGCCGGAAAAATTGTAGATGCCGAAGATCGTGCTGTACCAATGCGGCTCAAGCGACATGATCCAGTCCATGCTCGCCGCAGTAAACGTCAGCGCAAACACGATGATGAAAGCGGCAGAGATCTTCTTGTTCCGCTGCACGGCGTCGAGATCGCCGTTCTCGTCCTGCCTTTGCGAGTTCTTCACCAGCACCGATGCAAACGCAAACCAGACCATCAAGTAGAACAACGTCCTGACGACAAAAAAAGGTACATTGAGCCACCCCGACTTCGAGCTCAAGATTGGATCGCCCGCCACGACGGCATCGTGACTCCACTCGTACAACGTGTGTATTCCGAACAGACAGAGCAGCACGAGGGCGCCGCCGACAGGTAGAACGCCCGTCATCGCTTCCGGCACCCGCCGAATCCCGACGCTCCAACCGGCGTTCGAAACATATTGGAGAGCGATGAAGAGGACGGCAGCGAGTCCAAGACTCACAAAGTAATAGGCAGCGAGCAGGATATTCGGCCAGGCACGCTCAGGTACCGTAAACACTCCCACGACCGCTATTGCCGCTCCCACCATGGCAACAGCGGAGAGGTTCCTTCGCATCGTGCCTGGAAGTCTTAGTGGAGCATATGAATGAATACTTGTCGTCATTGTTTTGATGCATGCATCGTCTTTGATTGGAGTGAACGAACATAGTCGATCACGCGCCAGCGGTCTTCCCGCAATACTTGTGAGGCGAGCGAAGGCATGTTTCGCTGGCCAAAGGTGATGATGTGGAATGCCTGTCCATCTTTCATCTTCCGCGCATTATCTGCCAGCAACGACGGAGGCGGCGGGAACCCCCGTTGAGCGATTACTCCATCCCCGCCTCCTCCAGACCCGTGGCACGGCTGGCAGAACGTGGCAAACACGGCAGCCCCCCGATCGAGGTTCCCTGACTTGTCGCCCGCAAGCGGACTACGCATCTCTTCCCCCGCGCGCTTCGCGTCTTCGGGAGTCGCCTTGTACCGGAGCGGCACAAAACCGCGGGCGACGGTTCCCTCGACCGGCATTTGAAGCGTCTTGCCGTCCGCGAAATTCGGATTGGCCGATTGCGAGTTGTAGGCAACGTACTCCACCATGCCGGGGAGCAACTCCGCGTTCCTCGCCTTGAAGTCCCTCCGAACGAAAAAGACGACAACAACCAGCACCCCAAGAAGGATTACGAGCACAGAGTTCGTCAGCTTGTAGCTCATCTTCGGTCCCTCTCCGTCCGTTCTTCCATATGTAGGACATTGAAGCCGCGCATCAGCTCCTGCACGCTCGCCACGTCGAAGGAAGCATCCTCCTCCAACAAGACGAGCACGAATCGATCGTTGGTAACTCCTTCGTACACGACGCTGGGTTTCTTTCCGGGACGCAACCTGCTCACCAGAAAGAACGCGAGCACGGTGCCTACGCCTGCGAAAAGCACCATCACTTCAAACGTCACGGGGACGAACGCGGGGAGCGACACCATCGGCTTNNTGTCCAGATCTGAAACCAGAGCTTTGCTACTGCTCCGGACAAACCGAGAAGGAAACAGACGAGTGCGAGTTTCGTCGGCTTCACGCCCATGGCTTTGTCGAGACCATGCACGGCGAAGGGAGTGTAGACATCGACAATCTTGTAGCCGTGTTCACGGGCTGCGTTGGTGGCTTCGAGGATGTCGTGCTCACTTCCGAAGGTGCTCACAAACAGACGCTTGCTCACGCGTGCACCTCCTCTCCGGCACCGAGTGGAGCTTCACGAGAAGCTATCTCACCGGTGACCGATGATCGAAGATGGGGCCCTGTTTTGTTGGTCGCGATCCCGTTCGACTTTCTCCCATATCCGAGGACCGCCTTCACTTCGCCAATGGCAATCATCGGCAGGAAGCGTGCGAAAAGCAGGAAGAGGGTGAAGAACAACCCAAAGCTTCCCAACAGCGTGGCAAGGTCTACAAGCGTCGGCGTGAATCCCCCCCAGCTC
>DMMN01000300.1:3741-4270 GCA_003453835.1 Bacteroidota bacterium
AGGCAAACCGCTCGAACTCATTCCCCGAATAGTAGGCAATGAACAACTCCGTGAAGTACGCCAGGCCGACGATGCCTCCCGTCGCAATGATGATCTTGCACATTTGCTCGATGTGGTGGAGCGTAACATACTCCTCGAAGTGGAGCACTTTGCGAACGATCAGCATCAACGTGAGAACCATGGCAAATCCGGAGAAGACGGCGCCTGCAACGAAGTACGGCGGAAAGATGGTGGTGTGCCAGCCGGGAATCACCGATGTCGCAAAGTCCCAGCTCACGATCGTGTGGACCGAGATCACGAGCGGCGTGCCGAGGCCCGCGAGGAGGAGGTAGACCAGCTCGTAACGGTGCCACGTGCGTGCCGAGCCATCCCATCCCAGGCTGAAGAAGGAGACGATGTTGCGGCGCAGGCCGGGCGCGAGCCGATCCCGCATCGTGGCGAGATCCGGAATGAGCCCGACGTACCAGAAGGTCGCGGAGATCAGGAAGTAGGTCGAGATTGCAAACGCATCCCACGCGAGCGGCGAGCG
>DMMN01000028.1:0-2598 GCA_003453835.1 Bacteroidota bacterium
GAGATTTCGGGATTCTTACCAGGTTCAAGCCATCGAGAAATACCTCTCTCGGTGAAGAGCACACACCCCCACCTCGATAGAGTCCGACAGACTTCCGACTTTGCCGAGGCTCGTCTGTTCGACTGAGTCGAGCAGACGGCAGCCGGAGTCTGACGACCTCTCCCCATCACACAAGGCTTTCACACAGAGGGGAGTATAGACACTCGGTCTTTTGCAGCCGATCTTCATACAGATCCAAGCAGCTTGAGAATCCCGATATCTTCCTGCGAGTCCAATGTGTCCAATCTGAGAATCCCGAAATCCTCTTGCGGATTCAACGCGAGATTTCGGGATTCTTACCGGGTGCAAGCCATCGAGTAGATACCTCCCCGGATGGCTCATGGATTGGCGCCTCGTTGTCCGATAGTTTACTCTCCTGCCGTTTTTTGTCGCGGGACTGTCGGACATGACTCTCTTCGACAGTTATACTGTCGAAAAACTCCGGCTTCATAGACAGAGCGCTTTGCCTTGGGATTTCGTCCGACCTTCTATCGCCGGTCCGGCAAGCCACTGTTTGTGAATCCCTCTCCATATGAAATGTGCGGAGTCACGTATATGATCAGCTCGGATTTCCGATTGCTCTTACTCGTTGACGAGAACAGATAGCCGAGCAACGGAATCGATCCGAGGATCGGTGTCTGCGTTCGCAACTCAGATTCGGTTTCCTGAATAAGGCCCCCAAGCACGATCGTCTCTCCCTCCTTGACGACGAGCGTGGAGCTGAGCGCTCTTCTGTTGATCGTCGGCGGCACATTGGGGGAGAGCTGGCCGACCGGCGTTTTGAAATCGGGCTTGATCTCCAGCGTCAGCGTCCGATCCGCGCCAACATAAGGAGTGATCTCCAAGCGCACATCTGCTTCGATCGTCTGGAAGTTCTGGCTTTCCTGAAAAATTACCTGCGTCTGGTCACGATAGGGCGTCGTTGTCTTCAGGATAAAATACTGTGTTGTCCCGATGCTGAGCGTTGCCTGATGACCATTCAGAGTCGAGAGGATCGGTCGGGACCGGACGTTTGCCCGCCCCTTCTGCTCGAGCGCACGCAGCCGCAAATAGAAATCGCTCGGTAACTGCCCCAGGTTCGCGAGACCGATTTGCTGGAGACCTCTGGTAAGTCTGGTCCCGTTCCATGTAAAATCAATTCCGGGGATAATCATGTTCACTCCTTGTGAGGCCGTCGTGTCAGTCGAGCCGCCGAAGCCCGCGTCGATGCCCAGGTCGAGTCCATCGGTGAGATCATAATCCACAACGAGCGCTTCGATGAGGACCTGGGCCACCGGCCGGTCGATGTGATCGAGAAATTCTCGCACCTGGGTAACGACATCATTGCCGGCGATGGCCACGATGGCGTTCTGTTCCTTGAGAACCTTGAGCGTTGCCTGCGACGTTATGGAAGTTGGGATGATCTCAAGCGCTTTCTCCGCCCGCAGGTGTTTCAACCGAAGGAGGGCTGTGGAGGCCAACGCCTTGTTCGCTTTGTCCCCGATAACATAGATGCCGTCGGTCTCACGGTAGGTGAAGTTTGAGTTACGAAGGACAAGATCGAGTGCTCGATGGAGCGGGATGCCGGTCGCCCGCACTGTAACGGTGCCTGCTGGAGCGTTATAGAACACGACGTCGGTGTTGAGCTGGCGCAGCACGTCCGCCACCACGCGGTCAAGCGAAGCGTTTGTCACATCCATGGTCACAAGCGAGTCCTTGACGCTGATCCAGTACGGCCCGCTCCGCGTCGGCTGTTGGGCTGATTGCTGTCCGACGAAGTACTCAAGCCGGCTGACGAGATAGATCGAGTTCCTCTTCTGAACGGCAAAACCGTTGTTGTTCAGCAGTTGCGTGAATCCGAGATCAAACTCGATGTCGTTGAGAGTGCCCGAAAGGGAACCGCTCGTGCCGCTCAAAAGCAGTATGTTCTTCCCGCTCTTCTTCTGAACCTCAAGGATCGTCTGCTCCAGGTCGTCGTTCTTCAGTTGCACCGTGAGAAGGCCGGCTTCGTAGTAGACCATCGGTATCTTCGGCGGTGGTGGCTCCGGCTTCGGGGTTGGTCGGGTTGAAATCCTGAACATTCCACCTCGAAGATCCATCACGAGATTGTTTTGCTCGCACAGAAACTCCATTGCTTCATAGACCTGTACGTTCCGCAGGGCGACGGTTGTTCGCACTTGAATCGAGTTATCGACGAAGATGTTGAGATTGTGCTGTTGCGAGAGAGCGCGAAAAATGTCCCTGAGATCGGCATCCTTGAAGCTCAGGCTCGTCATTTCTTTCGCCCCGCCGGGAAGTTCGGCCACTCGAAGAAGGAGGCTATCTGCCTGCTCTGCTCTGAGGCTGAGCGCTACGAAAAGCAACACCGCGATGGTAAGCCCTCTTGTTGTGTTCATAAGGATTCCTCTCTGTTTGTAAATGCTTAACAAAAACTCTTTTGAAGAAAGGGGACTACTCAATCCACGAAACGCCCCGACTGGAAGAGAGTCTGGGCAGGCACGGAGAACGCGAAATGATTTCTTTAAGCATACAGGTGTTTTCTGATGGCTTCCCACGTTCGTGTGATTCGCGTGTTTAGTG
>DMMN01000028.1:2663-2919 GCA_003453835.1 Bacteroidota bacterium
GCCGAAGCACTTGCGCGTTGGGAGATCAGGACACTCAAGCCGTTGAAGATTGGCAGAACTTCAAACGCAGAAGTTCTCCCGCTATACCCGAAATGATTGCATTCTGTACACCCTTTCGGGTCGAAAAATATTTCTGATCCCTTCGAAGAATCGAGGTCCAGCTCGGCGCGCTGATCTGCCGTCGGCTCACCTGTCACTTTGCACCTGGGACAGAGCGTGCGAAGCAGCCGTTGCGCCAGGATCATCTTAAGCGAGG
>DMMN01000196.1 GCA_003453835.1 Bacteroidota bacterium
TTGACTTCCACAAGCTCCGGTTCATTCGCTCCAAAGATATCGCGCTTCGTGCATCTCGCCGATACGATCTGGCGCGACTGCGCCGTCTCTTCCTCCTGGAAGAGAGGAATCGTGTTGTTGTTCTCGTACTTCAGATAAACCGGTCGGTAGTAATCGTTGATGAAGTGGCCGAGCTCGTGGGCGAGCGAGAATTTCTGCCGCTCCTCAGGGTCGCTGCCGTTGATGAAGATCATCCCTCCGCCGTCGCGTCCATACAGGAATCCGGCTAAGGCAGAATAACGGTCAAGCACGGTTGCCTCGTACGGAAGGTCAAGCCGTTTCAACACCTGGGTGACCTGTTCTATGCTAAGGTGGGACATCCGTTCGACCGCAATGTCGAATATTTCGCCAATCATCGTGCTCAATGTGCCGTAGGAAATAGGGTGGGAGACCGGGTTTTTCCCATCTCTGGCGGCGAATTCGAGAAACCACCCCACAACTTCTTGTGTGATCCGATGTCTTTGTTGGTGCTTCATTTCTTTTTCTTTCGTGCCTGCCCGCCGATGCGGTTCGGGCGGGCCGCGGTCCGCATCGATCCTGTTCTACCGGATTCGCGCCGGAGCTTCCGGAATTGGAGCCCATTGAGCAGCCACTGACCCAGCAATTCTTTCGCTCCACCCGACAAGCTGTATCGAGCACTGAGCAAACCTGCCACACGGCGGGCTGTGCTTTTGGTAACGGTGGTAGTTTCTGCCAACAGGCTCTCCATGATTCGTTCCGAAAGTCCAAGTTTCTCCGCTGCTTGCTTCTCTGTCCATCCGTTCGCCCGAAGTTCCTCGTGCAAGACATCGCCGGCAGAGAGAGAAGCTGCATCAGCGCCAGCAGCTGTGGTCGACCTTCCAAACGGCATGGTCTTCTCCTTCACGGCCATTTCCAGGCTTGCCCGTTCAGCGATCGGCTCGGCTGATCTCGCCGAAGACGCGCTCAGGAGAATTTGTTCCAACCGTGCAAGAAGGTCATTTGATGGTCGTCCCGACGTTGTCGGGAGGGAATGGGCAAGCAAATAGTCAATGTCGTCATCTGAGAATTCCAAATGAAGCTCTCCCCGCTGGAACGCCTTTTTGAGGATTTTCTCTATCACTACTCCGTTCAAGATCATGGGTGTTCCCTGTTGTACAAACCTCGGAGCCTTGCGTATGCTCTGGATTTTCTTTGCCGATAAGCTGTCTCACTGATGCCATAAAGCTGGATGTACGATTCTTTGGGCACGCCTTGAATATCAAACTGTATGAGAATTCGGTCTTCTTGCGATAAGAGGGGAAAGATGGTTCTTACGCGATTGACGAAGTCGGACTCCTCCACAGGATCAATGTCACCAGAAGGTTCATCAAACGCTTCCTNNGGCAGGAAACGCCCAGCCCGGCAACAGGCCCCGGCGATACTTGTCGATCCGAATGTTAAGCGCGATCCTTGTCACAAACGTTAGGAACTTCGCTCTTCCAGGCTGGTAAGCGCTAACAGCTTTGTCAACGGCTTCTGTCACGATTTGCTCGCTCGTTATCTCATCCACTCCAAGTTTCTTCAGCACACCCATTACTCGCGGGAAAAATTCGCCGTTCAGAAGCTGGGCAATTTCCCTGATTTCTTCCGTTTCGCGCAATCGACCGGAAAGCAGGGCCCAAATCTTTTGGTCGAAGGGGTCTTCTACCATATTATACGCACGGCTGTGACAGTGTCTTAATTCTGGGCAAAAAGGCGGGATGATTCCAAGGCTCTTGCAGTTCCCCGTCTTTCTTCGTGGGTTATGCAATCAACTCGTTTTTTATCGTCTCCGCCTTCTGAAAATCCATACGAACGCTTCGAGAAAATTCCGTTCTCTTTTGTGCCCTCCACTGATCCATCTCGCAGGAGCGGGGATCTCTGGTTGAAGGTTACCTTCATCCGAGATCAACCTGAGAAGAAGGTAACCTTCTGCAATGAAGAAGGAGCTTTTCACCCCACACTCTTCTCCAGCATCTTCATGAAGTTTCGTTTCCGTTTGTGGGTGGTTCTGATAGATTCAAGGAAGCGATTCCATTCCTCCATTCGTCCTAAACGCTTCATCAGAAGGTGCACTTTCTTGATCAATGAAACACCCTCACGATACGCCTCGTCGTTTGTTTGCTTGATGGTCGGCTCAACGAACGTTTGATAAACGGAGAGGGCGTCTTCGGGAAAATCCTGCTCTTGCAAACGCGCGAGCTTTAGCCAGAGGTCTTTTGTACACCCACCTTGTTGCGCTTCCTGCCATGCCTGCGAAGCATCTTGTTCCCAGAGAAAGATCCGAACCAGATCGGAATGGTCGACCGCAGTTGCAAACCACTTGCTCTTTGTCCCGGTCTTGTGCCCCGCAATATCCTTCCGGATGCACGCGAGAGCTTTTTCTCTCCATTCCCGCCACACATCCGCACCACCGACACGATTAGCATGGCTCTTTAATAATTTGTACGATTCCAATTCAGGGTCTTGAAGAAATATCTTCCAGATAAGCTCCATTGCGTCGTCAAACCGCTTACGTCGTTCATATTCTTCCGCGAGGAATTCATGGAGCCGGGTGTCCCTGTGGTTCGGGAATGCTTTCATCCCTTTCTCAGCCCATGCCAAAGTTTTTTCTTCTTTCCTGGCTTTCTTGTAGATTTGTGCGATTTCAAGATAATGGTACGGAAGCGAGAGGTTCTTGGATTTTATTTCGACGAGCCGTTCGACGTCGCCGCTCCGCGCAGCGAGGCTTTCCATGATATGTGTTATCCGGTATCGGGTTCCCTTGTATTCTTCCATCTCTTTTCCGGGACCGATAACCGGCACACGTGCCCATTCTTTCTCCGCGAGCGAACGGTAAAGCTCCATCCCCTTCTTTCCTAAGATGCGAGCATATCTTTGAGCGGCTCCCGCGAATACGTCCCAATCACTGTTCAGCTCCCACTGGAACAACTTTTCCGCTAATGCTTCCGGGTCAGGTTGAGCTTTTGCACACGCCTGATAATGAAGCTCCTGGACTTCTTCGAGAATTCCGCTCATCAACCCATCCGAATCATCCACCATTTCCATCTGCCCCTCAAGTCGGCGAAGGAAATGCTCCGTCAGTTGAATCACGGTCTCGGCATTTCCGGCTTTCAAGAGATCGTGCAGGGAGTCGATCACGTCGTCGATCCCTGATGTATACTCATGCATCGACTTATAATCGATGTATCCATCCCAGCTTACCGCTTCATCAATCGAATGCGTGAATGATGCGATGCTTGTCTTCGCATCCGCCCCGGCGGCTTTCATGCGGAGCTTCTCGAGCAGCCGATCGTCGGACCGGGTGTGCTCCATCAGCAGCGAAACGAGTGCCTCCTTGTCTTGTGCCAACAAGAACTTCTCAATATCGCTTGGGCCCAGAACGCGCTGTTTCAATCTCCCTTTCTTGGCCGACCTGCTTGATTCTTCCAGCTTATTCCTCGTGGCAATGGTTACCGCGACGCAGTGCTTGCAGAAGGCTTCCTCCCTCTCGAAGAGCGGACAGGTGCAGGAAAATGCAAGATCTCCGTCATCGTCCCACAACTCAACNNGCATACGACGGCTGACCTGCGTATCGTAGGATTCGCTGGTGGGAAAGAAGTATTGTGATGTCTTTGGTTTTCTTTTTAGCCATTGTCGTCAGTCTCTCCCGCTACATGCCATGACACTTCTTGTATTTCTTCCCGCTGCCGCAGGGGCA